>CAZFVW010000066.1:0-8826 GCA_964522285.1 uncultured Thermoplasmata archaeon
AGAAGAACATGAGTGGTACGAATATTCCTGCGGCCATGGTCATAAACACAGAAAAAGAGACGATACCTGTAACGAAACTGTGATGAGACTCGATTCAGAGATGAACCTCGTCGAGGTGAGATGTGGCGCAGAGGAAATACGGGTCGGATACGATTACCTCATCAGAACGATGAAATTAAAGATAGACGGTGGAAAGATACTCTACCACTCCAAAGATATAACCAATTCCAACGACAGGGTATGGCAAAAGTTCTACAACCAGCATTATTCTGAACGTGGTAAACCAGAGATAGATAACATTAAAGAGATGGTCAAAGGAGTTATCAACAGCTTTGTATCCACGGCATTGGACGATAAAACACTGAATGGCATATTGAACGAGTACCGTAAGTTAGAGATCGATCCAACTGATAGAAGGTCGATATTCTCGGAGATAGACCATCAGATAAAGGGTGCTATCGGAGATACCATAGATTATTACAGGGATAATCCAGGAGAGATCGTCGAACTTGTCAAAGAATACCTTTACGATGCAGACCCGAAGATAAAACACCTCAAAGAGCTCCTAAACGAAAGCTACAACTCCTTCACGGGTGATGAATACATACAAAATACAGCCGAAAGGACAGCGGGATCTCTATTATCCGAAAAGAACCCTTATGTGAGTGTGGATGTCGAAGACACCAATATAATAGAAGGCGGTTTGGATGATAAATGTGACTTTTTAAAGGAGGGCGTGAACGATGCAAACAATATACCCGAATCCAACTTGCTGCAGATCTTGAGAGACGGGGGATCGGTTACAGATTCGAAATCTACATATCTAGAAGAGAATATGACCACGCACATCGAAGATGGGCTCGAGAAGATAAAAAGGAGAGAGGTTTACGAGAGAAATTTTAAAAATAGGAGTTCAGAAAAGGATGGCCTATTGGTACAAGCCTTCGATTCGTATCAATATAACACCACTGTTATCAATTATGATGATGAAAAGGTAACGGATACTAGAGGGGGTGCGGGGGCTCAGATAGAGATAGAGAACATCACTCCTGACCCGGCTACAATAGGACAAGACGTAGTCCACTTCTCATCGAATATATCTGTCAATACGACTTCCATCGAGTGGATATCGAACATAGACGGGCATCTTTCGAACCGGGCTGATTTCAACTTATCTACGATTTTTCTTTCCCCTGGCTATCACTCTATCGAACTTTGTGTGATAGATGAACAAGGGTTCTCCCATGAAGATACTAAAGAGATCTTTATCAACCGTCCTCCCGAAGCGGAAATAGGAGATATATCACCCCGTCCAGCTACCGAGTTAAAACCTATAAAATTTAACTGCTCAAGTTATGACATAGATGGAAATATTACCGATACAAATTGGGATATGGGTGATGGTAACTATTCTTCAGAACGGAACACGACTCACATTTACGAACAACCTGGAACCTATCATGTAACGTTGAATGTAACCGATGATAAAGGTGGGTATGATGAATCCACTACCGAACTGCTCGTCGATAACGCTCCGAGGATAATAGGTATCGAACCTCAAGGGAACGATACGTGGGAGACGGATCGGTCGATCACTGTCGTATTCTCCGAAAGGGTGGATAACACTTCGCTAGAATACGATATCGACGGAGATATGGATCTCGCTCAAGATTGGGGGGAGAATGAGACGAGAGTCGCTCTAACGCCGAAAGAGTATTACCAAAGATACACGGATTACAATTTTACCCTTACAGATATAAGAGATGTTGACAACGGAACACATTCCCATCTATTCGAACCTATATCTCATCTATGGAGGACGAAAGAATACGCGAATATAACTGGTAATTACCCTATCAACGGTGACAAAGGGGTAAAAGTCCAGAGTTCTATCGTCCTATCTTTTTCAGAAAGAGTTTATCTAAATTCTGATGAAGAGGACATTTTCTCTGAAGACCTTAACTGGTCGGCAAAGTTCGAGGAGAACAGCACACGTGTGATACTGGACCACGATCCGTTCCTTTCAGATGAGGAGGTTGAATTAGATTTCGACTTAACATGTTTCAGAACTTATTCTGACGATTCCGTGGTCACTGAAGCAGGTAAAGGTGAGACCAACTTTTCAATATCTTTTCGAACGGAAAAATACGATCCGCCTCAAATAGTAAAAACCCACCCTAAAGAAGGCGACGAAAACGTTACTCTATCGATGGATATAAAGATAGAATTTAACGAGGAGATCAACAGATCATCTTTCGATATTTCGTTCTATCCCGTGGTATCGAATCTTACATATAACTGGAGTGAAGAAGGAGAAGAAATCACCATAGGCCATGGATCTTTTTTGGAGGACCAAAATTACAGTGTTTTCATCTCCTGTGAAGACCTGGATGGTAACAGTCTAGAGTCCTCAGATGTGAATTCAGTAAGCAATCCTTTTTACTTCCTGACTGTAGACCGGAGCAGACCTGAGATTCGATCCATATCACCAAAAAATGGAACGGAAGAATTCCTGACCGACGCTCCAATCACCATATTGTTCAACGATACGGTTGACCCAGAAACGTTAAGATTCAGTTGCGAGCCAGATCCGGGACACTGGAGCTCTGAATGGAACGGTGATAATACCCAGGTCAACCTGATCCATGCGGAATTTGATAAGGTAACCTCGTATAATTTCACAATTCTAGATGTGGAAGATGAAGATGGAAATCACTTATCTAAAAGAACATCGGTTCTATTCAATACCAGCGTGAAGGGGTCCAGCATACATGGTAATTATCTACAGAGGTTGGTATGGTCTATTATCAGCCAGAGTGAGATCGACGACTCACTTTTCAGCCTAACTGAAGAGTTCCTGCAAACCACGACGTCCAACATGATATCGAGCTCACAGATGAGTAATTTAGAGTATAGACTACCAATGGCTTTGAACCAAGGATATGATTACGGGCATAACTACGAGAGAACAAAAAAGAATCTAGAACTCGTCCTGGATAGATATCCAAAATACCTAGATCTAAAAGATAACATCACTATATCGAAACCATCCGGAACACATTATACAAATCTTAATAAAATATCCTCTCGACCATACAAAACTAGATGGGAAATACATGTTCCACAGGTAGATGTAGATATAAACGTCAGCCAAAAGAACTCTGCAGTGACCATGGATAATAGAAGTCGGTCCGCCTGGATAAACGAATCTTACCAGGTCGGATTCGATCTGACCATAACCGTGGCGTCTGGATGGAAATTGGCCGGTGTCGATTACGAAGTCAGCCATGATATACTCGGAGCCGTGATGAAATTCTTGAATAACGCTTGGAGATTTATCAAAAGATCCGTTTCATGTATATTGGACTGTATCCAGAAGATCATAGATCTGTTCAAAAAACTCGTAGAAAAACTGAAGGATCAAGCCCAGAAGTTTTTGAAGATGCTGGGAAAGATGGTGAGATACGTCATCAAAGATGTTCTAGGACCTAAGGTCGTAGATCTGCTTAAAAATGTAGAGCCAAAAAAGCTTAAATTACTAGATAAATTCCTCTCTCTGATGGGGCTGGGTTTAGATATAGATGTATCTCCAGATGGTAATCTTACACATCTCCCCGGTACTGATGAAGAGTATTTAAGGTTCGTAAATCTAAGTATTGGTGGAGAAATGTTCGGCACTTCATTAGATATCAATATCAACATACTTGAATCGAACGTGGTGGCTTTCGGCAAGATAAAAGCAGGGAAGACTATCGTAGATTGGCAGGCGGATCCGTTAGCTGATATCACAGGGGGCGGAGATGATGGGACAAGCATCTACAACGCTTGGCTGCAGTGCAGTGGTGTCAGTGGCACAGAAGAAGAGGGTGCATATGTGAACCTAACGGTCCCTCAACGGAAAGTCCCTGAGAAAGAAAAAGTGATCTCTGCTGCGGACTACACCAAGATAGATAAAGCGAAGATACCCATAGGACCTGTGGTTGTAACCGGAGTGGATCTTGGACTCCAATTGAAATACAGAGATGTTAGCAAGGATAGAGGGTCTCTTTTATCAGGTCTTGTCATGGATACTTTCAGAGACACCATCTCCAGCATGAGTGGGACATCGTTCAGCTTTCAATATATAGTTAAATTCATCAAGACGCTTATAATGAAATTCATCGATAATGTCATCTCTATGGTGAAGAAATTTGTTCACGAATTATCTTTATTCTTCCAGGCAGTTATCAACGGTGTTCAGGTCGTTATTTCCTTCGGAATTAACGGTGGAGAGTCCATATCTGCTTTCATGAACTGGTTCGTGAACAAGATCAAGAATATGGTCTCTAGTATCACTGATAAGAAAATTCCCAATACTGAAAATGATTTTCCTAAATCGATAATCGATGACACTTATCTTTCAATAGAAGTTGGACAGGACAATTTCACGGGATATTTCTCAGCAAATCTTCCGGCTTTAGCAGCTCTAGCTAAAAAAGATATCGGAAATTGGTGTGTTGAATTCGGTGTAGAGGTTACGAAATATAAGCTCGTAGCGGGCACTCTTGAAGAAAGATGATTCAGATCATAGATCAGTCTCGCTCTTGTAAGCGAAGTTCATCACGGTAAGATTCTCATCAAGGTATATAAGACTCCTTTCAAGGGCTATCTCTTCGCCTCGTTCGAAACGATGTGATCTGTTCTCGGATACTCGAGACTCAAAACATGTTGCATTTAGATGGTGATCAATAGGCTTCCATAGATGGATAACGTCGATAGGATACGGGATTGCAGCACTTCCATTTTGATACAAAATAAACGAGGGAAATACCTCGATGGATATATTCGATCTGATGGGTTTCGTCTGATTAACCTTCGTTAGATTCGTTTTTGGATATATCGTCCAATCGAGGAAATCTTCGATGCTCTTTCCAGTTCGATTAACATTTTGCTTCACCTCGTCTTCTATCTCGGGATAAACGAAAACCTCGTAGTCTCCTTCAAAACTCTTAGATTGGATGAAGAAATCTTTACTGCTCTCTATAGGTATACTTGTAGCTACCGCATCTATACTTCCCAAGGATATTTCGGAATCAGTACCTATCATCGTTGGTGAATACAGATGAACCTCCTCTAGAAAGCCGCTCCAACATCTTTTTCCATCCTGCTCGAGGAACAGCCCCCCTGGTGTAAAATTAAGTAGATAACCTTCTCCGTCCAATGTTGAAGATAGATGAAAATCAGAGTCTCGGCTCTCATTGAATGAAACCGTTCCTGTGAATTCCCCCTCCGTGTTTATCAATTTGTTTATGAGAGAAGACACTTGGTCTGCCCTCTGTTCCATCTCGACCTCTTTGAGAGATGCGCGCTGCCAGTTGAAAACTCCGATAACTGAAGCAGTCAACACAACTGCGGCGATTATCCAAACCATCTTGGACATCAGGTAATCCATCATACAGGCAAGCCGATGTATCGAGCTTTATAAAATTTATCATCAAAGTTTTATGTGATTAGTTACATGGTCTGAAAGATGACAAGCGATATCGACTTCACCCACGAGAAACCGGTAATAGGGATGGTCCACCTAGATAGGATCCCACACAGATACGATAAAGAAAGGATCGATTCCGTTTTAGAATCCGCAATAAACGATGCTGAGAAACTCGAAAATGGGGGTCTTGACGGTATCATAGTCGAGAACTTCGGGGACTCACCCTTCTCAAAAACGGTGTCCAAGCGTACGGTTTCTATGATGACCATGGCCTGTAAGGAGATCGTTGAAAGAGTGGATATCCCCGTTGGTATCAATGTTCTCAGGAACGATTGGGAGGCAGCTCTGTCGATCTCATCCGTTCTAGGACTGCCTTTCATCCGTTTGAATGTATTGACGGGTGTTGTCGCTACAGACCAGGGGTTGATAGAGGGACAAGCAGCGGATATCTGTGATTTCAAGCGTTCTCACGGACTAAAAACCGAGATATGGGCCGATGTTCATGTTAAACACGGAACGGCCATACATCCAAAGGATATCGTTGAAAGTGCTAGAGAAGCTTGGCAGAGAGGAAAGGCGGATCGTATCATAGTCACGGGAAATGAAACAGGTCAGCCCATCGACTTGGAAGAATTGAAAAGAGTCAAAAAATCAGTAGAGATCCCTGTTATGGCGGGTTCCGGTGTTGATCTAAGTAATATTCAAAAGATCATCGAAACCGCAGATGGTGTTATCGTCGGCACATATCTCAAAGAAGACGGTGTGGTGACTAATCCAGTCTCTTCTGAAAGGGTGAAAAACCTGATGAAGAAGATCGGTCGTTAAGATCGGATTCTAATTCATGATGAACCTATTTTGGTTGATAAATTTTGTTAAAAGTAAAAAAATTAAAAAGAAAAAAAGGGTTTTTTTGGAAGTATATCAGTGATCTGTTTTACCAGACTTCCTCTTCTTCCTCTTCTTCGCCGATGAATTCTTCTTCCTCTTCGACCGGTTCTTCAGCGAACTCCTCTTCGGGTTCTTCGCCCCAATCGGGTTCTTCTTCGACTGTCTCTTCTTCGTAAGCTGGTTCTTCTTGTACCGGTTCGGCTACTGGTTCAGGTTCTGGTTCTCCACCTGCGGGTTCTGCTCCGCCTTTCTTGCTTATCAGGAACATACCTATCGCGAAGAATATACCTACGATGACTGCTATCAAGAGCCATGTTATGTTGTCTGAGAGCATCGGTTTTGTGCTCTTGTCTTCAGCTGTTCTGATAGTAACTCCTGAGCGTGTATTGTAACCTCCAGCTTCTTCCTCTCCGTTTACACCGATCTCGTAGAAATACGTAGCTCCTTCCTGCATATCAGATGAAGGTTTCATGTGGAATGTGACTGTTGTCGATTCTCCTGGGTTCAAAACTTGTTGTTCCGGTTCTACTGTTGAAACATATGCGCCTGGACCGGTTATGGCTTGCTGGTAATAAACAGCTTCCTGTCCCTCTACAAATTGAGTGTAACCCGTATTTGGCGTATAAGGCTCTATCATCACTTGCAAGTCCCTTACAGGTGCGTCGCCAACGTTCACTAGTTCGTATGTAAGTTCGAATGATTTACCTGCTTTGACTTTGTTCTCTTCGGTTGGTTGCCTGACCATTATCTTAGGTCCCATTCCGGCTACCATACCTCTTGTATCAACGGTGAATTCCTCTTCTTCTAACATATCCGTATTCTGACCGGTTATATGAAGCGTAGCGTCGAAAGCTGGATTATCATTGGCCAATCTGTCCTCGATGAATGTTGTATCAACAACTACACCAAAGGTCACAGTTCTAGAGTTTCCACTGCCTAATGTGAATACTTCATCGTCCATCTCGATCGTATCAGTAGCGCCGCTAGGCGGGTTGAACGGTGTATCGCTTGTATCCAACTCAACCATCACATCACTATAATCAACATGTCCTGAGTTGTATATCCTAGCCTGGATCGTCTGATATCCCATATCAGTTATCCTAACAGGGTTGTAGTAACCATTAACTCCGACGCCTTGGCCCCTTATCGGGTTGTAATCAGGGTTCTCGGTTATGTTTATGGTATCAACAGGTTCTTGAGTGTTGGCTAATAAGTTATATGGGTCGTTCCACGTTCCGGTTTCAGCATACATGCTCTGCCCAGTTCCGGTTACCTCACCTTGTTCATCAAAGAAATACGCGGAATAATCGAAATGCAGTTCGTGTGTACCGACCTGAAGTTCCTTGTTCATACCATACATGAATACGACGGATTCGCTTTCGTCCTGAGCTAAGTCACCTAGATCGAACCATGGATCCGTTGATGTAGCGCTGCCGTAGCTGTAATAGTCCTTAGGTGTGAAGTAATAGTATCCATCAGTAACTGCCTTTACAGATACTCTTTCAAGATCGAGATTACCTGTATTGGTGAAGTTTACTGTCAATTCGCCTTTAGTTGTACCCTGCATTACACTTTCTTCATCTATATCTGCGGATAATTCAGCGACCCTCTGTACTGTTATTATTATAGTTCCGTGCTCAGTTACTTGTACATCATCATCGGTTCTTGTAGCTTCTAATTCGTAGTCGACTTCGTAATCCCCAGGTGGTGTGGTCAAAGGTACCGTGAATCTGAAATAGAATGTATCACCCCAACCTTGATTCAGGTAATCCATGTATGATGTCTCTTGTGGATCGTGTATCATCACACCGTGATCATCCAAGTCACTATCGGAAACTTCGAGAGTTAGGTTCATGTGTTTCAAATCACTGTCACCTTGATTTTGTATTGGAGCTTGTTTTTGTTTAAATTCGATACCTGGTTTGACTGTTATGCCGCCGGCTGCTATTTGTGCGTTTCCAGCGATCTCGATGTACATATATTCTGTAATGGTGTGTTCTCCGAGCCAAGACCCTCCGGCGGTGTCGTTCATCATCTTCAATCTCAGAGGTATCCTGTATATGCCGACAGTGGCATCGTTGGTCACATCGAACGTATATGTCGATAATCCTACAGTGTTCATAAAGTATCCTGTATCTGTAGTGAATTCTGAATTGATCCACTCGAAAGAATCGGATCCGGCTTCCCAATCAGCACCGTCCATGGATTGCCAGTCATCGCCAGTCAATCTCATAACGTCGTTGGTCATTATCCTCTGATCGGTTATGTTCGCACCGTTCGAACAGTTCTCATAGAAGTACGGTTCTATCGTGTTTTCTTTTTGTCCGATGTATACGTCCATATCCGGTTCATCTGTCTCGTCTTCGTAGTTGCCGTTTATAAAGATGTAGTCAAGCCATCCATATGTGTCATCAGTTGTTAGATCTTCGCCTGTGATCCCCGCACCTTGTGCGGCCGGGAATATCGCA
>CAZFVW010000067.1:0-2742 GCA_964522285.1 uncultured Thermoplasmata archaeon
TGTTCCTGCGGTATTTCTATTGTTTTCCATCTTCTCTCCATATCTAGCCCAAAGCACCAGAGCTGAAGGAAGAACGAACACTGAAGCCAAGAAGCTGAAGAAGATGGCTATTGCGGTAACATATCCAAATTGTGAAATCGGCAGTATCTCGGATGTTGCTAGGATTCCTAAAGCCCCAACGGTCGTAAATAAAGCCCCAAGTAAAGCACTACCAGTATGCCTGATCGTATCTCTCATCGCCTTACCGATATTATTCCTTTTCTTTTTGTCTTCAACGAACCTATGAGTAACATGGATGCTGTACGCAACACCGATTCCCACTGTTAAAGCTGTAACCGTGATAGTCATGAAATTCAAAGGTATGTCCATAAAGAAAACCAGTCCAAGCAACCAAAGAGTTACTATCGAAACCGGGAACGTTGTGATGATACCTAGCGCTAGAGACTTATGTAGATAATAAAATACGGTGGTGAGGAAGATAGCTACTATGATTATCGAAGCGATGAGTGAATTGATCTGGGTTGCACTGAGGTCAGTGACCGTTTCTTGATCGATCATCGATCTACTCGTGACCTCTGTTGTATAACCTTCATCTCTCAATGGTTTGGTATCATCTACAAGTTCTTCTTCCATCTCTCCCGCATTGTCCAGATCTTCATCTATCTTTTCAGAATTTTCCCTGACCTTTATAATCGCAGAAGCTGAAGTGTAACCGCCGTCAGGGTTTTTTTCGAGTACATTATCTATGGAGTTTCTACTTTCTGGAGTCGCGAAAAGAGCATCATAAAGTTCTGATACGTTTTGATCGGGGATCTCATCTCCATCGTGACTTTGAGCGAATAAATTCACTATCGTTTCGTTATAGTCCGATTCTAAAGGCGTTTTTGTCCCATATCTTTGTATCACAGTAAGTGGTGAGGATAGACCCTCACCAGCTAAGGTCATCTCACTATCATGGATGTTTTTTTGAGTTTCATCTAACGCGTAGAGATAATCGCTATCGGCTAGATCTCCTTTCATGAGGATATATGCATCAGTTTGGTTAAGATCGAAATTCGATCCTAAATATTCGAAATTTTGATATTGAGACTTGTCCTCTGGTAGGAAATCTTGAAGATCGAATGTAGTTTCCACCTGCATCGCTCCATATCCCGACGAAACTGTCAGAAGTAAAACTACGATCAGAACGATCTTTGGGTGATGGTTTGATACCTTAACTGATGATGAAAGAAAACGTGTGATTATGTCTTCTTTTTCATCCTTTATCTTCTTCAATCTTCGACTTTTTCTTTTATCGTCTTTCTCTCCGTTATTTCTCCAATTTTCCACCTTTTTAACAACTGCTGGAAGGAAAATAACGAACAAAAAGAAACTTGATAATATCCCTATCGTAGCTAAAACCCCAAAATTTTTCATCACTTCTATACCACTGAACGTAGTAGATGAAAATCCAACTGCTGTGGTCACAGTCACCAATAAAAGAGCCCCCCCAACGGTCAATATCGATGTGATTATCGATCTTCTTACATCCCCTCCTTTATCTTTTTCCTCTCTATACCTCATTATCAGGTGGATACCGTAATCTATGCCCAGACCGGTCATAAGTATGGGCACTGCGATTATCATCGGGTTGAATTGATATCCTAACAACACTCCAGCACCAAAAGTCCATATCACTGCGAATACAAGAGATAAAAGACTGACTAAACTTTCTATTATAGAGCGATAAACCAATATCAGAACCACGATTACATAAGCAAAAGCTATCGGTAAAAGGAGATACAAACTGTCTGCTGCGCTGTCGTTCACTTGGTCCATCATCACTTGACTTGCAGATACCCGGATCGTTGAATGTTCACTCTCTTCCTCGGCTATCTCGATCAACTCATATTGAGCTTCCATCCTAGTGTCTTTATCTAGACTTGTATCCATCTGTACTATCATAAGAGAATTTTCTGCTGAAAGATCAGATCTTTCTGCTGTTTTATCAAAGTCCGAGCTCAACATATTTGTTATGCCTTTCTCTAACCTTTGGAACTGATCTCCAAACTGTTCAGCAGATCCTAAATTTGTTTTCTCATCCTCGATCCTTTGAGATCTTAGACGGAGAGATGTGGAATTCGATCTGATAGTTTTTTGAAACCTTGAAATAGATCCTTTTAGAACTTGATCTTCTGTAGATATCTCCCCTAAAGTATTATTCATATCTTCTAAGATATACATAGATTCCTGCATGGTTTCTGTGATATTCCTTAAATTTGATTCCGTTTCATCCACTGATCCCTTCAATCTGTTCCCATCGTAATTTACGATTTCATAGACTATATCTTCGATGTCTGAATCGTCCATCTCTTCCAATCTTTCTCTCTTTTCTAACTCGTCCATGGAAAGAGAAGGAACGTCAAATGAAAAATTGAATGCGTCCATTTTCGAAAGGTTTTCGGGTATTGTTAAAAATCTAATGGTCATGCCAATGGATCCTTGAGAGATTTCCTGCTGTTGCGTAGGCGGTAAATTCTTTGAGATCATCAGCGTATTTTTCATCCCGGTTAAAATATCAACGAACGAGGTATATCCATAAGGAGTTTCTTTACGAAGCTTAAGGATCAGATCTTCGGTCTGGGTTATCTTTTCGTCTAAAGTTCTATCCTCACTTTTCAAAACTTGGATCAACTGCATAAAATCTTGATCATTTTCTTCAAATACACCCCATCTCATAGGTTCATTCAATATCTCCGACAT
>CAZFVW010000067.1:2752-8787 GCA_964522285.1 uncultured Thermoplasmata archaeon
ATCCATGACAAACTGGCGGACCCGGAACAGGCCGCCGAGCGTGCCGGATAATTCCCTTTGTAAGTGATGGTGATATTTTCCGTTATCTGCTCATTTGGTGTTTCTAATAGATTTTTTCCTATGGTCAATGATCCGTTCAATTTGATATACATGCTTTTTTGATTTCGAATTGTGTCGAGACCAGTTCCCGTCTCATTCGAAAGTTGACTTATGTTACTCTCCACTTCTAAAGCTCTATCTGCTCTGAGAACCAAGTCTGCCAAACCGATCGCACCGTCAGGTACATCTTCTGAGGAAGTCAAGGTCTTATTTACAAGAGAGTTCGTTCGCAGTCCTTCCTTCGTTTTGAGCATATCTTCTAAAACGTCTGTAGTCAGTACATTACCTTCGGTAGAAGTGTAAACGATCTGAACTAATCCTTCAGTTGCTCCAAAAGAGTTCTCTATCTCGTCTAAATTTCTAGTTTTTTCTGTATCGGGATAGAAAGCATCTCGATCAGCTTTCATATCAAGGTTTGAAGCGAAGTAACCCATCACCATTGTAAATAAAACGATCACAACAATGATCTTCATCGAATGATCTGAGATAACTTTTGCTGCATCTTCGAAGGTCCTATTTTTTATGCTCATCTTATCATTCCAATATTACGTAACGTAGTATTACGTAACGATATACTTATACCTTTTCCCAAAATAACATATAACTCACCAGCCTATTTCTACCAGGAATAAGATGCAGAAAAGATTGCCCAGCCAGTTGATCAGTTATCTGATATATCGGACCATGAAAGAAAAGGGAGCTACCTACGGATACGAGATCATAAAAAAGTTGAAAGAGATATCAAATGAACACTGGAATCCCAGTTATGGTACTATCTACGGAGCGCTCAACAGGATGGAGAAGAAAGGTCTGATCGAACGGGCTGAACAGGGACCTGAAGATAGGAAATATTATAGATTGACCGATAAGGGTGAAGAAACTCTAGAGGAGAGGAAGGTCGAGATAAAGGAACTCGGTGATGATGCACAGGATATGGTACTTGGTTTCCTGAACGTTTATAGTGATATCTACAGCGAAGATAGTTTTGAAAGATTGATCGAAAAGATAAAGGAAGAGTTCGGTGTCTGAAGACTTTTCTGATCTGCGTTTTGTTTATGGCCTTATGGAGATAACTTTTTCCTAAGATTCTCCAGCATCACTTCGGTCATCTTCTCCAGATCGTAGTCATGATCCCAACCCCAATCTTCTCTAGCTTTGGAGTCATCTACTGAATTCGGCCACGAATCCGCCGTCCTCTGCCTCTCATCTGGTTCGTAATCAACCTCGAGTTCAGGTATGTGTTTCTTTATCTCGTTCTCTAGGTCCTTAGCGGTGAAACTCAGTGCAGAGTGGTTGTAACTGGTACGGATCTCGATATCGTCTTCCGGTGCATCCATGAGCTGGAGTGTGCCCTTTATCGCATCTTCCATGTACATCATCGGGAGTTCGGTATCTTCGCTGACGAAACAGGTGTATTCACCTTTCTCTATGGCATCGTAGAATATCTCGACGGCGTAATCTGTTGTTCCTCCGCCGGGTTCTTCCTTCCAGCTTATCAAACCGGGATATCTCAGACTCCTCACATCCAAACCATATTTTTCATGATAATATTGACAGAGCAGTTCTCCGCTCACTTTAGAAACGCCGTACATGGTGATCGGTTCTAAGATCGTGTGCTGAGGAGTGTCATCTAACGGTGTCGTCGGGCCGAAAACTGCTATCGAGCTGGCCCAGAACACTTTGGCATCGTGTTCAACAGATAGATCCAATACGATCTTAAGTCCATCCATGTTCACTCTCCATGCAAGATCGGGCTTCTTCTCACCGATAGCTGATAAGAGTGAGGCAAGATGATAGATCTGGGTGAACTCGTACTTGTCAAATAGATCTGACATGAATTCTTCATCGGTCACATCGCCTGTTTCCAGTTCACCCTCGTAGTCATCGGGGATGTGCCTGTGACCCAGTGCTATAACGTTCTCTTTACCGTACCTTTCCTGCAGTTCGGGTACTAACTCGGAACCTATCTGGCCGAAGGGGCCCGTTACCAATATTTTTTCGCTCATGGTCATCACATTTTTAATCTAGATCGTTAAAAATATATTTATTTATAATCAAACCACTCTGTTTCGATAGAGGTCTTTATCTATCACCGAAAGCATCTTGTTCTTATCCAATATTCCATCGAAGAATTCGTCGATGCTTTCCACACTCTTCTTCGGATTCTGCATGACTTCGTTGTAACTCACATAGATAACTTCCATATCAGGATGTTCATCGATCCGCTTCTTCAGCATCTTTCTGTAATTCTTGAACATGGCCATCAATTCAGCGTCCGATACTTCGTCTGGATCTTCACCTCTCCGCTCGAGCATCTTCTTCTGGGATTCGATCATCTCTTTCAGATTCCTGTGCATGAAGACCACTTTGTAATCGTACCCTTCAGGAAGATGTTTGATGAGTTCAGCTAGTACTTTAACCGCCTTCCCCTTGGCATCATCTAGCCACCCCGTATCCTCGGGTAACTTCTTGACTCTCTCGAACTCGTAAAACCCCTTGGGGTTATCGACGTTCGCCTCCCTCTTTTTATCTGTAAGAGGGGGTATGCCGCCTTCGTCTAGCATCTGCATCATCATAGATGTGCCGGATCTAGGTAATCCAGAAACGATGGTTATCTTTTCATCCTGCATTTTCGTGCACCTTGATTTGACTGATTGCGATTAAAAGTCAACGTTTATTAATATTTATCCCGTCTAGTTATTTTGATAAGACCAAATACCTCTATTCTCTAACATAGCTTCATCCTGCAGGTCTGTGTAATGAGATTCTCTGGAACAATCCCCCTCGGTGTAAGCCCTGGCTAATCCTTTCTTCAACAGTATCTCTCCGATATCGGTACCGTTGGAAGTTTCAACGTATGCCAACAATCTATCGTAATAATCCCTTTTGCCCTCGGAGGTATCGTATATCAAAGTGACCTCTCTGCTCATCCACCTCTTAGAAGTGTTGGTGGCTTTGTAGCCGCATTCCTTCAGCCATGTCTCGTTTTTGATGCCGTCCCATTCGGTCAGGTCTTCTTGAGCTTTCGTTTCCGGCGTATCGATCCCCAATATCCTGACTTTTTCCTCGGAGCTATCCGCCAATTCAACATAGATCGTATCTCCGTCTATGACATACATGAGGGATGCGGTTTCTTCCTCAAGATCATCCTGAAGGTCGGGTACGTCTGTACAGCCGGAGGACGCGACCAAGATCACGATCAGCGATGATACCAGTACGATATTCAATTTATTATCCATATCGATCTTGTTCCGAGATATCCATCTGTGTGTTGGTAATAATTCTTTCGTCGGGTATCATTTAAGATATTTATGCATGTTCACTACATCCGTGAAGATCACACGACAACCATCTACATCCATCTCACCGGATTCGCCCTTATACGTTACTAAAATAGAAGTTTCTGGTTCATATGTATTTATAAAAGAGCGTAAACTCTTACTGATTTTTCCAGCAGAAGCTCTCAATTTCACTTCTATGGGAGTAAGACCGTTATCCGAATCGACTACAAAATCGACTTCTGCTTTAGATTTGCTTCGCCAGTATCTGATATCGTATCCTTTCTTTATGAGTTCTGAGTAAACATAGTTTTCAAATATTTCTCCATCTGGTTCTGAGTTAAAATCGTTGACCACTGAATTTCTCAAACCGGTATCTATGAAATAGACTTTTGGCTGTTTAGTCAGTTCCTTCCTCCTGTTCGTATAATATGGTGGGACCCTCTTTATCAGATAGCTCTTTTCCATGGCATCGAGATACTTTTTTAAAGTCTGGAAGGATATCCCGATATTACCCGCCATCTTGCTGTAATTAAGTATACCGCTAGAGATAGACGCTAGGTATTTAGCACATTTCTCCAGAGAATTGATGTCTTCTATAGAGAATGTCCTAGCGACATCCTTTAGAAGCATCGTTTCGTATAGGTCGCTCAAGAGTGTTTTCTTCATCTCTGGGTCCTCAGTGAGTACAACCTTTGGATAGCCGCCAAATTTTATATGTTCCCAAACGTTCCTTCGCTTCATCTTCTTTGTCGATGCTTTCTGACCTTTACCCCTCAAAAATTCATCATAAGAGAACGGGTAAAGTTTTAACACTGATACTCTGCCGACAAGATAAGACAATATATCTCTAGACAATATCATCTCTGAAGAAGACGTAACCCATATATTATGCCCCATATCCACGAGATATTTTAACTTTCGACCAGCTTCTTCACAATAATGCACTTCGTCTAAAACGGATAGATCATAGCCCTCTACGTACTGTATCTCGAATTTTTTTATATCTTCTTCGAACAATCCTCGGGCATCAGGGTCATCGAAAAGAACGTATGAAGAGTCAGATGACCCCATATGGTGTTTTAGAAATGTGGTTTTTCCAGATTGTCTCGCTCCGACTACCGCTACCATATTGTAATGTTCAGATACCTTACGGAACTTTTCTTTCATATCTCTTTTAACATACATCGTGTGTAAAGATGCACAATATTATTTAATATTTACTAAAATTAAACTGTGTTTTAGTTTTAGCAGGGTTAAAGTTAAACTACACTTCATATTTAGTTCAATCCGAGATATCGATCAGCTCGTATTCCTTTTCACCCATGCCCATCTTCACAGCGTGTTCGATCTGTATGGTGCCGTCTATGTCATGTTCCGCGTTGAATTTGTCTACGCCAGCTTCATAGTCCCTTCCCTGTGCATCCGTTACAAGATCCAAAGAAGCCTGTTCTACGGCCACCGGGTCCTTGGATGCCACAACACCGATATCCGGTACCATGGGATACTGTCTCCACGGCGGACAGTCGCACTCGGGAGTGACGTCCATTATGAAGTTGAAAAACAGCGATCTATCGTACTTATCCATCAGTGCTCCGTGGGCGAACTCGGATATCTTCTCACACAGTTCGTCGTTCGACGAAGAATCTTTCACCTTTATGGCACCTTCTGGACAGACTATCCTGCACTCTCCGCACCCTATGCATTTTTCGTGATCGATGACGGCGTGTTCTCCCACCTCTATCGCTTCTTCAGGGCACCACATAGCACATTTTCCGCAGGCGATACATTCTTCTACTTCGACCTCAGGTTTCACGTTGTAGTGCATCATGAGTTTACCCGCTCTTGATGCGCATCCCATGCCTAAATTCTTGAGGGTTCCTCCGAACCCGGACATCATGTGGCCTTTGAAGTGGCTGACTCCTATGATGGCGTCGGCTTGGTAGAAAGCCGCACCTATCTTGACCTCGTCGAAGTGTTCTCCTTCTATCTCCTGCTTGTAGAACTCGTTCCCGTGCAGTCCGTCGGCTATGACCACCGGTGCGTCCACTACAGGTCTCAGCCACCCGTTCTCCTGTGCCGTCATGTGGTGGTCTACGGCATTTGACCGGCTGCCCTTGTAGAGCGTGTTAGAATCGCAGAGGAAAGGTTTCCCTCCAGCGTCACGTACTGCATCGACTATCGGAGCAACACGAACAGGCCTGAGGAACGTATCTATGCCCTTCTCACCGAAATGCAGTTTCAGGGCGACGAGTTCATCTTTATCATATTTTATACCATCTGCCGCCCTCTTGAACAGTTTCTTAAGCCTGTTTGGAAGATTATCTTCCTTGCTACCCGACGAAAGGTCAGTGAAGTAAACTTTAGACATGATGTTCACGGAACTAATACATCGAACGCGAAATAATAATCTTTCGCTAAAATATCCCGCCGGTGTAAAAAATATTCAAGCTTTTTGTAGATGTACTTCGAATCTAACCCCACCTAATTCAGAATCACCTAATTCTATCGAACCGCCGTAATTTTCAACTATCTGTTTAACTAAAAACATACCTAGACCGGAACCATGATTATCCCCATGTTTGAAACCCCTTTCGAAAACTTTTTCTTTCATATCGTCAGGGATACCATCGCCGTCATCTTCTACGGTGCAGACGA
>CAZFVW010000068.1:0-6084 GCA_964522285.1 uncultured Thermoplasmata archaeon
CAAGCTCACAAGGAAACGGTTCCGGTGGTCCGACCGGTATTACAAGAAGCGCACACTCAAGCTCAGGGAGAAATCCGATCCTCTCAGGGGGGCCTCCCAGGCCAGGGGTATCGTTATACAGAAGGTTGGAATAGAGGCTAAACAGCCTAATTCGGCCATCAGGAAGTGCGTGAAGGTACAGCTCATCAAGAACGGAAGGCAGGTAACTGCCTTCGCACCGGGTGAAGGTGCTATCAACTACATAGACGAACACGACGAAGTCCTGATAGAGGGTATCGGGGGTATGAGAGGAAAAGCATACGGAGATATCCCAGGCGTTAGGTTCAAGGTAGTAAAAGTTAACCGGGTCGCACTCGTTGAATTGATAGCAGGTAGAAGAGAGAAACCTCTAAGATGATATCAGGTGTTTTTATGGCAGAACAAGAAAAAAGTAACGGTGCTGAAAAAACTGAAAAACAAAAAACTAAGAAAGAAGAGATATTCGAATCTCTGGAGATGCCAGAATTATTCGGTAAATACGATATGGACGAGGTAGAGGTCACCGATCCAGGTTTGAAGGGTCACATCAACTTACTTCCAGTCCTATTACCACACAGTGGCGGAGCTCATGCTAATAAAAGGTTCGCCAAGGATGAAGTATCTCTGATAGAAAGACTCATCAACGCTATGATGAAGAGCCAGCGTTATACCGGTAAGAAAACGAAGAGCTACAACGCGGTCAGAGATGCCTTCGGTATCATACATGAGAAAACGGATAGTAACCCGGTTCAGGTATTAGTAAAAGCTATAGAAAATTCAGCTCCCAAAGAAGAAACGACTCAGATCACGTACGGAGGGATATCCGTACCAAAATCGGTAGACGTTTCTCCAAGCAGGAGATTATCCATAGCAATCGGCAATAACGCGAAAGGAGCTGTTAAAGCAACTTACAAGAACGATAAAGGCATAGCAAAATGTTTAGCCGAAGAACTGATGAAAGCATCAAATAATGATAGAAGTGCTTTCGCCGTTTCCAGGAAAGAAGAGATGGAAAGGATGGCACAATCTGCAAGATAAAATTATCTTGCTTTAATATATGATGACATGTTAATATAACTATAATGACAACGATAAAGAAATTATGATTAGGTGATTATTTTATGGGTAGAAAAGAAAAGAATATAAAGAAAGCTCAAAAACTGATGGACAAGCCGCTCCAGATAAGGAATATAGGGACAGCGGCTCATATTGATCACGGCAAGACCACATTGAGTGATAATCTCATCGCCGGAGCAGGCATGATGTCGGAAGAATTAGCTGGAAAACAGTTGATGTTAGATTTTGATGAACAGGAACAAGAGAGAGGTATCACTATCAACGCAGCAAACGTTTCCATGGTTCACGATTACGAAGAGGATGAATATCTTATCAATCTAGTAGATACGCCAGGCCACGTTGATTTCGGTGGCGACGTTACCAGAGCAATGAGAGCAGTCGACGGTGTTATTATCGTCGTCTGTGCGGTCGAAGGTGTGATGCCCCAGACTGAAACCGTTATTAGGCAGGCTATGAAAGAGAAAGTTAAACCGATCTTATTTATAAACAAAGTTGACAGGCTGATAAAAGAATTGAACGTCACGCCTGAAGAGATGCAGCAGAGGTTCCACAAGATAATAAGAGAAGTCGATAATCTCATCACGAAGAACGCTCCCGATGAATTCAAGGATGACTGGCAGTTGAGCGTAGAGGATGGCACAGTAGCATTCGGTTCAGCATTATTGAACTGGGCAATCTCTGTGCCATACATGCAGAGCAGAGAGATCACTTTCAAGGACATATACGAACACATAGAGAAGGACCAGGAAAAAGAACTCATCCAAAAAGCTCCTCTCCACGAGGTTTTACTGAACCAGGTTATCAGGCACATGCCGAATCCAATAACAGCTCAGAAATACAGGATACCTCACATATGGAGAGGCGATGAAGATTCAGAGATCGGAAAAGCCATGATCGATTTAGACGAAGACGGACCGACAGCTATGATGGTGACCAAGATAATCATGGACCCTCACGCAGGTGAGATATCCGTCGGTCGTTTGTTCAGCGGTAAGGTAAAAGACGGTATGATGTTACATATCGACAAGCAGCCGCGGCCTAACCGTGTTCAGCAGGTTTCTTTGAGCGTAGGTGCGGATAGGATACCTGTCGATGAGATCAAGGCTGGAAATGTAGTAGCTATAGGTGGACTTAGGGATGCTATAGCCGGTTCTACGGTCAGTTCTATCGAAGGTATGGTGCCTTTCGAAGAGATGAAGCATTTCTCAGAACCTGTTGTCACCAAAGCTGTGGAAGCGAAGAACACGGCCGACTTACCGAAACTCATCGAGGTTCTCAGGTCTATAGCTAAAGCTGACCCAAGTATCAGCATATCTATAAATGAAGAAACTGGAGAACATCTTATATCCGGTATGGGAGAACTTCACCTAGAAGTTACCGAGCACAGGATCAGAGAAGAACAGGGTGTCCCGATAACTTCCTCGGAACCTATAGTCGTTTACAGGGAATGTGTTGAAGGACACGGCGGTACTTTTGAAGGTATATCACCCAACAGACACAACAGATTCTACTTCCAAGTCGAACCTTTAGAGGAAGATATCGTTAAGGCGATAGATGACGGAGATATCAAGGTTCACGGAAAGATCAAGAACAAGAACGAGCTTGCCAAGAAGTTGCAGGAACTCGGTATGGACAAAGACGAGTCCAAGAGCATAGAGACTTTCTTCGATGACAATATCTTGGTCGATGCCACAAAGGGTATCCAATACCTACACGAGACCATGGAACTGATAGTCGATGGTTTCGAAGAGGCTATGGAAGAAGGCCCATTGGCTCGAGAAAGGTGTAAAGGAATGAAAGTAAGGCTCATGGATGTAAAACTCCACGAAGATTCGATCCACAGGGGTCCAGCACAGGTCATACCCGCGGCGAAGAACGCGATATACGGTGCGATGTGCCAGGGTAACAGGGTACTGTTAGAACCTAAACAGAAAGTGTTCATAGACGTGCCTTCAGATATAATGGGTAACGTAACCGTAGAGATACAGCAGCGCAGGGGAGAGATCATCGACATGGAGCAGGACGGAAGTAACACCAAGATCGAAGCGAAGACACCTGTTTCAGAGATGTTCGGTTTCTCCGGAGATATAAGGAGCGCTACAGGCGGTAAAGCTCTATGGTCTACGGAACACGGTGGATTCGAAAGAGTTCCAAAGAATCTACAGCCAGAGATAGTCGGCCAGATCAGGCAAAGGAAAGGTCTGAACCCTGAACCGTTCAACGAATCTCACTACGCTCCGTGATGGAGCGGAGTGCAAAACATTTTAATAACTCCTTTTTTTCTTTCTTTTCTATGTCTGATTCAGAAGAATACGCTACCAAGAGAAAAATTATCAGTATTTTGTACGGTATACTCGCAGCACTAGGGATCTCACTTTACGTTGGATGGTCGATAATGTACGGGACCTGGTTCGATGTAGGATTATATTCTATAAGCGCTTTGATGATAGGTTTCGGTTTGATCGGATTCTTCTTGTATTCGATAAAGGAAGAAAAAGATTGAGAAAAGGGTTTTGGTTTTTTAGTAAGTTAAAAATTCAATGTGTCTTACACAGATACACTGCTTTATCAGTCTCTTTACCGCAGAGTGGACACTTACCCGAATAATCTTCTCCACCGTATTTCGTTCCCAAGATATGCCTGTCTGTGACCTCTTCTATCTCCTGTCCACAGTCCAGTTCACCGCACCAACCTATCCTGTAGATCTTCTCTTCGTCGATATCTGCTAAGTCGTCGACATCTTCTATGTTCTCTTGGAGTTGTTCCTGAGCCTTTTCGTACATCTCCTGTTCCATAGTTTCCATGGTTTCTTTGATCTTGTCAGATAAATCGTCGAGTGATATCTGTTTTTTATCCCCTGTATCTCTTCTTACTACGGTAACTGTCTTGTCTTCGACCTCGTTGCTGCCTATGTCTAGTCTTATTGGGATACCCATCTTCTCGGAATCGTAGAACTTGCTGCCGGGTCTCTCTTCACTGTCATCGATATCTACACGGTAGCCTTCCTGTAGTACTGTTTTTTCCAGTTCTCTGCAATAGTCCATGACCTTTTCCTCTTCACCGTAGGTGATCGGGATTATCCTGATCTGGGTCGGTGCTACGGCTGGTGGTATCACGATACCGCTGTCATCACCGTGTGCTCCTATGATCGCTCCCACTAGGCGTTCCGACATGCCGTATGTGGTCTGGTTAACGTACTCGTGCTCACCACCTTCTGTCTCGTAAGTTATGTCGTACGCTTCTGCGAAGTTCGTTTTGTATTGGTGGATACCGGCTATCTGAAGCAATCTACCTGTTGGCATGAGGGCATCAACGCCTACAGTATAATCCGCGCCGGGGAACTTGTCCCATTCCGTCCTCTGCAGTTCCAGATACGGTAAACAGAGTTTCTTTGATAGGTCTTCCATAACCTCTAAGTCTTCAGTTATCTGATCCTCAGCTCCCTGTTCATCTTCGTGACATGTATGAGCTTCGAAGAAATGGATCTCTCTCATACGCATGAAAGAACGTGTCTGCTTGGTTTCGTACCTGAAAACGTTGACCATCTGAAATATCTTGAGAGGGAGGTCAGTGTGTGAGCGGACCCATAGGTCGAAAACCGGATACATGGCTGTTTCACTTGTAGGTCTCAAAAGGAGCGGTATATCTAACTCGTTCTTCCCAGCTTTTGTAACCCAGTAAACTTCTTCTCCGAAACCCTTGATATGGTCTGCTTCTTTCTGGAACTCGCTTTCGGGTACGAGTAGCGGGAATTTCACTTCTCTGTGCTGTGTTTCTCTCATCAATCTTCTAGTCTCTCCGTCTATCAACGACATCATCTGCCAACCGTAGGGCGTCCATATGTTCATACCTTTAACTGGATACCTCTTGTCGATAAGGTCGGCGTCTTCTATAGACTGGTTATACCACTCGCTGAAGTTCGTGTACTTCTTTCCTTCTTTTTCAGTTTTCTTTTTTTGAGACATCTTCTTCACCTAACGGATCACTACCGCAAACTGGACATTCTCCAAGTTCGAACAAACATTCCCTATGGAATCTGTTATCACAGTTCGAACATTTTACAGCGTCTTCTTCAATGTTTCCGAAACATATAGTGCATGTTTCATTAATATTTTGCTCGTCATCTTCCTTCGTTTCTTCGGTTTTACCAGCGGTGGCACTCTCTTCGGTGTTTGTTATTTCATCATCTGTGGTTTCTCTTCTCTTCCAAAGTATACCTCCCGTAGCTATCGATCCTGCTGCCACCGCGGCTAATAGAAGATACAATAAGTTTCCTCCAGGTACCAATGAATTTGACTCCTTCGTGACAGTCATCGACTCGGGTGATTCTGGGTATACTTCACTTTCTCCTTGAAGATCCACTACTTCCAGCTGATATTTCATGGTCCCTTCATCTGGTTCTAATTTGCAGGTCCAGGTGCCATCTCCAGCGTTACCTTCTTCGAGGTATAGTTGTTGTGTTTGTTGTTCTCCGTTTTCAGCGCTGTAGTGAAGGATCACCTGTGCTACACCCACCGGGTCCTCTATATCGACTTTCATCTCCACAGGGGTGTTTTCTTCTTCCGAGATATCGCTCAGATCTATCTCCAAGGGATTCTCTACTGTCAGATTATGATAGCTGGACACTGTCCTCAAACCGCTGATATCTATCGCTATGAATCGATAATCAACTATACCAGAGTGGTTGAATTTAGGTAAAGTTGCAGACCAGTTCTCGCCTTCTTTGATCATGGTTGTGTTTTTAGTGAGTCCGTCTGGAGTGGTGTATTCCATGAATACTGAATCTAGACCGATATCGTCCTCTGCCGTCACATCAACTGTAAAGTTCGTATGTTTTTCTATGTTTTTAGAAGCTAAAAAATCTATTATCTCCGGTGAACTCTCAGTTGTTAACTCTATGAGATGAGAGTCGTTCTTGTTCCCGTCTAGATTTATACCGTAGATGTCAGTAACTGACGAAGAGTTCAACCTTAACTGATAGGTTTGGGA
>CAZFVW010000068.1:6094-8772 GCA_964522285.1 uncultured Thermoplasmata archaeon
GAGTTCAAGATCCCTATAGTCAAAGTTCTACTGTTTGTCCAGTTCATCTCTAAGTCTACTTCAGGCGTGATAGTAATTGCTTCTTCCACCGATGTTTTATCTACCTCTTTAGAGAAAGATATGTTGAAACTTCCCTCCAAAGGTAATACCTCATGAGGATGATACACATCGTCAACCACAGGCGGCGTGAGGTTTAGCAGATCAACTGAATAGTTTTCAGATCTTGCTGATATACCGCTCTTGTCTACTGCATAGAAATAGTAATCTAAGACCCCTTCTTCGCTCTGTTCCGGCAATGTGTAGGAATAATTGTCTTCAACATCCATGGTGACGATCTTTCTATCTCCACCGCTTATACTGTAGTTCAAGAATACTTTATCCATCTCGATATCATCGGTGATATTCGCAGTGATCGTATTGTTCTGGGCGAAATGTAATCTATCTGAAGTTTTGTGTTCTATGTTAGGAGGGCCTTCCGTAGTAAAATTGATATAGAGATCGTCAGAAGGTGTACCCGTGGCGATCCCATCTGCGTTCCCGTCCAAGGATTTGTTGTGTATGTCTGTGGCTGTAGCACTTATCTTGAAAGAATAATTGGTGTTCGGTTCTAGAGTTTGGTTCGGGTTTAGTATCAAGGTCCTGTTGTCTGTCCAATATGTTGTTACTTCTGTGTCTTCTGTGTCTAGTGCTGATATCACCGTTGTTCTGTTCATCTCTTTAGAGAATTCTAGTGTCAGGTTTGACTTGATCGGATGTGGTGTAGGTGAGGGTTCTATGTTTTTTAGAGAAGGGTGCTGTGGTTGTATGCAGGTGGGCGTCCAATTGAACTTTGTGGTTTCTAAGTAGAATTGTATCCCTGCTCCAGGTTTGATGGAGAAATTATCGCCTGACCATCCTGCAAATGAATTATAGTAAAAACGATTAGTAGGTCCTTGTGTACTAACATTCCAGTTTCGAACACCCGATATGCATGTCAAATTTTCTCCGTCCATAGACCCTACTATATCTAAGACAATATCATCGCATCTTTCCCCCCCACTTCCATCGATATCGCGAAAAGTGTATGGAATAGATACAAAACTAACAAAACCACTTCTCCCCTTTACCTGAATCTCTTTTATATTATCTTCCTTCCCCACTATATTCCAAGTATAATCAGAGGTTGTGTTCAGCCCTATGGAATCTCCCATCTCGATTGAAAAATCATCTTCTGTATTCCATCCATCGGAATAATTCATTATCGGGTCCTCTGTTGTGTTCCTTCCGTCATATAATGCAATTCTATTCATTATATCATTTGATCCAACACCTGTCCCGCCTTCTAGTTCTGTTACGATATCTAGAGCGGTGTATTTTCCATCACCATTGATATCCCTGGTCTCATAAGGTAACGATATCCAGTTCCAGTTATATTCATTATTAGGACATTCTAATTCGATATTTACTTTGAAACCGATGGATGTGAATTGACCATATATGGAATCATTTTTACCTCTCATCGCGTAAAAATAATTCTTATCATCTTCAACTGCGTTTGAATGAGTCCAACTAGTCTCATCAACGGTTTCATGGTTCCAATCACTTGGGAAATCAAGTGTTTTATTATCTGTCCAGTAGATTACATAAGATGATGCATTATTTACGCTATCCCATGATAAGATAACGTCGTTTCCATCTTTTGTAACATCAAAATTCTCTGGCTTTTCAATATCAGTTGTTTTTATTCCTTTAGAAGTCTCTGATGTAACTACGATCGTTGATCCCGTGATCACTAAGATCAATACTAATGCGACTTTCAATTTGTTCATATTTTCAGGCGCTGTATCTAGGGGTCTTATTTTAATCTTGGGATGTCCTATTTATATACTATCAAAAAGGGTTATTTTATGGTTTTCAATAACCCGTCAGATGAGAATATTCCATTCGTAACTCATCTACTTTTTGCTTCTCTTCAAATGATAAATTTCTGTTGATATCAGGATATTCATTTGCCTTATAACACGGTCGATATTGGGTCATTATATTCACCTTTGGATCATCTAGATTATCATCGATCCATTCTAAAATTGGCTCAGTGCAGCATTCTATATGGCCAGGGAGAACGAGATGTCTGATCAATAGGTCGCCGGTCTTCTCAGCGATCTTGTGGTTCCTTTTTACGACTTGTGAATAATTTGGTGTGTTTGATAATCTTTCTGCACACTCATCATTACCGTACTTAAAATCAGTTAGATAAAGATCCACCAACTTGCTCAATAACTGCATCCCTTTTACCGAGAGATACATGTTAGAGTTCCAGATTTGTGGTATGAATTTTGTGAGATGTTGAAGAACTTTGATAATATAATTTATATTTGGAGTAGGGTCTCCACCAACCCAGTTCACATTTTTTGCGTTCGTGTTTTCTATCTTGATAGCTAATTTTTCCGGTTTGATATACATACCATCTTGTCTCTGACTGATCTCCCAATTCTGACAATAGACACATCTGAAGTTGCAGCCCGAGAAGAATATCGTATGTGATGGTACTAACTCACTCTCTTCCCCTAGATGAAGAAATTCCGATGAAATCAACGGCTCTGTTACTCGACAGTATCCTTTTTCTCCCGATTTCCTATTTACTTCACACATCCTTTCGCAAAAAATACAGTTTTCATAAAGCCTACCAGCTATTTCTG
>CAZFVW010000069.1:0-8727 GCA_964522285.1 uncultured Thermoplasmata archaeon
ATCATCTCTCTTCGTTATAAATACATGGTCAAGTTGGAAAAGTTGTTAGATTGTATCAAATCTGGTGATGGCGGAGTTTATCTTGACCTTAAGGTGAACCCCAACGCTGATAAGAACGATATCGAAGGGGTCAACCGATGGAGAAATAATGTGAGCGTATCGATAAAAGCGGAAGCTAGGGAGGGAAAAGCAAACAAAGAATTGGTCGATTTCCTTTCAGAAATATTTGAATTCGATATCAGCACTATCGAGATAACCAAAGGAGCGAGGAATAGTAACAAGAGGATCTTCGTGAGAGGTGTTAGTGATAAGGTCTTAGCTGATAAGATTCTAAGCACGCTGAAAAAATGAAAGATCATGAGGATAGAAGAAGAGTTAGAAGGAGTTGAAAAGGTCCTTCATAAATTGAAAAAAGAGAATCAGGACACACCTATATTAGTTGAAGGTAGGAAGGATGTGGAGGCACTCAGAAGTCTAGGGGTGAAGGGCAAGATCATCAAGATCAAAAGGAGAAGGACGATATTCCATATAATCGAAAGCTTGAGGAAAAAGCACGATTCACTGATAATCCTGACCGATTGGGATAAAGCGGGAGGAAAACTGGCTTATAGAGTAAAGAGGGCCTGTAAAGCGAACTGTATCAGATGCAATATGATCTATAGAAAGAAACTGATCAAGTACCTTAAAAAAGAAGTGAAAGATGTTGAGAGCATACCTTCCTTCGTCAAAAGAGCGCGAGGTATGGTGAGAAAAACAGGAAAAATGTAAAAAAATCGGTTTTAAGGTAGATTATTGGTAAATTTATAGAAAAATATTAAATCCTAAAGTTATATTAGGGATAGGATTGCAAATGGCTCGAATTAAGGTAATTAAGGACGTTTCAGATTTCGTACCGATACTCAGAGCTGTCAGTACGGAAGTAAAAAAAGATGTATTCACTGAGCTAGCCGAAGGTTGGAAAACTTCTGATGAGATAGAAGAAAAATACGGAGAAGATGGTAAAGAAGCTCTGAAGCTCTTCGAGAAGATGAAGCTCGTCGAGACTCGATGGCAGCATACTGAGAAGGAGACTAAAAAAGCATACCATACATATTACTCATCTGTCCATATCGACGCTTCCGTACCTGTAAACGAGATAAGCGAAGTATTATTCGCCGCTATGGTGAACGAGGATAAATTCCTTGAGATAGAGGAGAAGATAGAGGAAGAGATAGAGTCCGGCGACAATTTTGCAAAGGACATAAGTGAAGAACTCGGTTATACACCAACGACCTTGAAGAGCTTGGTTAAGAGATCAACTAAATTCGATTATAGAGGCCATAGGATATTTAAAATAGAAGAAT
The DNA here is from genome assembly GCA_964522285.1 of uncultured Thermoplasmata archaeon. GTDB lineage: Archaea > Thermoplasmatota > Thermoplasmata > Halarchaeoplasmatales > Halarchaeoplasmataceae > CAZFVW01. Next base: position 1,344 of record CAZFVW010000069.1, read on the forward strand.
GATGATGAGGATAAGAAGAGGGATAAGATGGATCTAGACGATTTGGATATATTTTCCCAATATTCCGTGGGAACCTTCGCCCTGATATCAGGGATGGCTATAATCGCTTCTATAACTTATTTTATCTATGTAATCTTTGAACATGTCGGAACGAGCATATTCTTCTATTCCGTCATACCCTTCGGATTGGGTATTCTTATACCACCTTTCTTCTTCCTGGACGATCTTACTGAGACGTCGGACATATTCGGGAAATTTCTTTCAGGAACCGTGGTAGCGGTGATGGTCTGGATAGGATTCCACGCGGGAACTCAGGCCGAGCTAGATTTCGCGAATTCCTTAGAATTTATCATGCTGATCGTGCTGCCAGGGATATTCACTTTCATCACGTCGCTATTACTTTTCCGAGGAGTGGCAGTTCCCTTGATCGAGGAAAGAGAATTCGGCGGAGACTCAGGTGAATGGACAGGAATCGAATTGGAAGAGGATGAGGAGATCGAAGAGGAAGATTTTGAGGAAGAAACCCCTAAAAAGAAAAAGAGAAGGGGTACAAAACAATACTCCGACGATGACCTCTTCCCTGAAGAACGAGAAGAAAATTGGTGAAATATTTGACATCCGTACTCCGGTTGGGTCATAGGCCAGAGAGAGATAAAAGGATGACCACACATGTTGCTCTAACAGCTAGAGCTCTGGGTGCAGATTCTGTATTTATCGAAAATTTGGATGCTAAAACTAAGAAGACCCTAAACGATGTGACTGATAGATTTGGAGGCAGTTTCTCTGTAGAACCTGCGGAAAATAAATACAAGATAATAGATGAGTGGAAGGGAGAGGTCGTTCATCTGACCATGTATGGGGACGATATAGATGGATTCTTTGATGACTTTAAGTTGAAGGATCCTTTGATCGTGGTGGGGTCGGAAAAGGTGCCCGGAAAAATCTACGAGAAATCGGATCACAACATAGCCGTCGGAAACCAGCCTCACTCGGAAGTAGCCGCTCTTGCAGTTTTTATGGACCGTTTGAACGAGAGAAAGATACCAAAGATCAAGGGCGGGAAGATCTCCGTTCTGCCATCCCAGGGAAGAAAAAGAGTAGTTGATTACTCTAACGTACCTGATGCCGGCGAGTGCTATCGATTTTGTGTAGAAAGTGGTATGGATGAACCGCTCATGGAACACACTATGGATGTACTGGACAGAACACTTGAACTGTACGAAAAGTGGGGTGGAGATCTCAAACTACTAGTGGCGGGGGCCATGCTCCACGACATAGGCAGAACCGTAACCCACGGGGTTGAACATGGAGTCGAGGGAGCAAAGATCGTTAGAGAACAGGGATGGCACGACGAGATCGCCAAGATAGTTGAAAGACACATAGGCGGCGGGATAACCAAAGAAGAAGCACAGGAGCAGGGATTACTGGCTGGTGATTACGTTCCTGAGACTTTAGAAGAGAAGTTAGTCTGCTTTGCCGACAAGACCGCTGGTGGCAGTGAGAGATATGAAGATATGCTGGAAAGGACCGAACAGGCAGGTTTCCATGAGAGTGCTGAGCGGATCAGAGAACTGGCCGAAGAATTCGATCACTGAATTATTTTTTCTTGATAAATTATTTAAGTGATAGCTATACTACGAAGATGGTGTTTAAACGATGAATAATGATAATAAAGGCGGTTATCATCCACCTATGCCGCAGCGATTTCAAAGGCACAGGTTCCGGATAAAACAAAAAGTACTGAGTATCGGTAATAAATATTATCTGGAGGATGACAGAGAGAACCTTTTAGGATTCTGTAAACAGAAGGTCTTCAAATTGAAGGAGGATATCAGGATATACAAGAGTAAAAGCATGAACCAAGAACTGTTCAGAATAAAACAGGAGAACATCCTGGATTTCAGCGGGACATTCGAGATAATCGAATCCTCAACAGGTAGGACGATCGGTTTCTTAAAAAGAAGGGGATTCAAATCCATCTTAAAAGATGAATGGATACTGATGGACCCGAACAGGCAGGAGATAGGTAGAGTGAAAGAAGACTCAGCAGCCATGGCCTTCCTCAGAAGGTATGTTTTGAGTATGATCCCGTACAAATACAAGATATTCCACCATGGACGGCAGATCGGTACCTACAACGAAAAATTCACCCTAATAAGAGATATCTACGATCTGGATGTATCCGGTGACCCAGAATTCAATCTCGATAGGAGGATGCTCCTTTCTATAGCGATATGTTTAGATGCCATAGAAGGCGAGTGAAAATAAAAAAGAAAACAAGAAAAGAAAAAGAAAAAGAAAGGTTTTTACAGCTTCTCACCGGGCTCGATGTCCATCATCGTGAACCCAGAGTCAGCTTTCGGATAGAAGTCAGTAGATTTCTGCGGCATACGTTCGCCGTTCTTTGCTACGTTGAGCACCTCTTCAGGTTTTGTGGCGTTGACCAGGAAAGCGACTTTCGCTTTTCCTTCTTCAACTCTTTTTACAGCGTCCTTCGACCAGCGTTCGTACGATATAGTCTCGTCTATCTTCAGTTCACCCGTTTTCATTATCCCGTTGAAGATCACATCTCTGAGAACGACCACGTCTAGTTCTTTGTAATCTTCAGAATAATCATCGCCCATGAACTGTTCCACTGTTTCTCTGCTCTTCAATGTAGCTGAGATAGTTCTATGTCCGTCGTAGATAACGAAAGAACTGATGTCTTTATTGTCTTCCAGGAAATCCTCGGCATCCTCAAGATCGATCTCTTCCATCTCGAAGTATTCTTCAAGTCCATCGAGATCTTCGTCTGAGATGTCGTTTTCCAATAATAATCTGTGACCCGGTAAAACGACGAGTCCAGGATCTTCTACAGGCACCATGAAGGTCATCCTCCAGTTGAAGGCATCATCTTCCTGCCAACCTGGATTCTTCTCTCGTAAAGTGTCCCTGAATGTGACCGCTGTTTCGTATCTGTGATGTCCGTCGGCGATAACTACTTGTTCGCCAGAAAGGATCTTTTCAACTTCTTTTATCTTATCTTCGTCCTCTATCTTCCATACTCTATTGTGAACACCGTATTCGTCCGTAGCTTCGTAGAGTGGTTCTTCCTTCGCTATCTCGTCGAATATAGCTATAGAAGTTTCGTCTGGATCTGTGTAAAGCATGAAACCTGCTTCCAGGTTCTTCTCCGTGGCGGTGAGCATGTTCAATCTGTCTATCTTCGGCCCTTTATGGGTCTGTTCGTGCGGGAGTACGATACCCTCTTCGAACGGATGTAGTTCGACCGCCGAGATGAAACCCTTTCGAGTGAATTTCTCTCCTAAAACTTCAAAGTCCTGATAGTAAACGTAGATGCCGGGTTCCTTCTCTTTCTTGAGAACACCTTCTCTGAGCCAATCCTGAAGCCGTTTTGCGGCCATCTCGTACCGATTCTCTTCTTTTGGAAGTATCAACCTGCAGTAATTGTATTCACTGTCAGCGTAGTACTTATCCCTCATCTCGTCGGATATCTTGTCGTATGGCTGCGTTATGACTTTTTCCATATCTTCGATCTCGTCCTTATCGTACTGGATCCCTTTGAAAGGTCTGATATCTACCATCTTAACTATCCTCTTTTCTTTAATTCATCTATGACTTGTTCAGCAGCTTGTGTGCCCGCTCTCGTCTGGCCTTCGTAGGTCTGCCCGCCTATATGAGGTGTTGCGTGGAAGTTATCCAGTTTCAGTAATGAGTTGTCTTTTGGAGGTTCTTCTTCGAAGACATCTTTACTGGCGAACTTGATCTCGCCGTCTTTTAGTGCTTTTAAAAGAGCTTCTTCGTCTACAACTCCACCTCTGGAACAGTCCACTAGAACCGAACTTTCCTTCATCTTCTTGAATTCATCCGTGCTCATCATATGGTGTGTTGGTTCGATGTGCGGTACGTGGATCGTTATCACATCGCTCTCTCTCAGTAGAGTGTCCATATCCACCATCTTGGCGGGTTCTGGTTCATCTACATCGACAACGTCGTAAGCGATAACATCCATACCGAATGCATGGGCTCTCTCAGCGACAGCCCTACCTATGTGGCCGTATCCGATGATACCCAATGTTTTGTTGAAAACTTCATGTCCTTTAAGATCTTTCTTTATCCATTCGTTGTTCCTCAAGCTGTTCGTCCCGGCGACTATATCTCTGAAGGCTGCCAGAATATGTGTCATAGCCAACTCGGCTACGGAGTAAGTAGTGGCTGTCGGTGTATTATAGACAGCTACGCCTTTATCTTCTGCATAATCCACATCGATATTATCAACACCTATACCCGGTCGTCCTATGACTTCTAGGTTCTCTGCTGCATCTAATGTGGGTTCTCTAACCTTCGTGGAACTCCTGACGATCATGGCGTGGTATGGGGGAACTTTCTCTGTAAGTTCTTCCTTAGACATACCGAATTCCTGATCAACTTCTAATCCGGCGTTCTCGAGCATCTCTATGCCTTCATCCGCTATCGGGTTGCAAACTAAAACTTTCTTCGCCATCTGTATCACAGCCCTGCTACGTCTTCTATGGCGTCGGTCAGTTCCTTGACACTTTCAACGTCGTGGATACCCATGTGACCTATCCTGAACGTCTTCTCCTTTAGCTTTGAGCCGTATCCGTTGGAGAACACCATATCGTACTTCTCGTCGATCTTTTCTCTCAGTTCGGCTATATTGAGTCCGCGTGTGTTCTTGATGGTGCTGACGGTCTTTGATTCGTATCCCTTCTCTGGGAACATCTCGAAGTGCTTGTTCGCCCATTTTCTCGTGTATTTGGCCATGTCTAGATGTCTATCGGAGACGGCTTTATGCCCCTCGTCCAGCATCTGTTTCATGCGCTTCCTGTATGCTAACATCAATGATATACCTGGCGTCGAATGGGTCTGGCCTTTCTTCTTATAGTAATCTATGTTACGTTTGAATCCTGCATACCATGCACCAGAATCAGCTTCACAGCTTCTCTCGTACGCTTTATCATTAACTATACACACTGCGATCCCTGGAGGCATGGCGAACGTCTTCTGGACTGATGTAAATATAACGTCGATGTTGCTCTTTTCGATGTCTATATAATCTCCACCTAGAGCTGAGATGCCGTCGACTATGAACATAGTGTCAGGATAATCCTCGAGCACTTTTCCTATCTCTTCTACAGGATTCCTTACACCCGTCGATGTCTCGTTCATCACACATGTGAATGCATCGTAATCGTCTTTCTCTAAAGCCTCTCTGACATCTTCTGGCTTCACCGCATTCCCCCATTCATATGATAGTTTTTCCACGTCTTTACCCAACCTCTCGGCTATATCAGCCTGCCTTTCGCTGAAACTTCCGCAAGTAGCGCAAAGAACTTTGTCATCAACACAGTCCATTATCGAACTCTCCATGAAAGCTGTGCCGGACGCAGTCAGTATGATCGCGTGATTATCCGTGTCGAAGAACTTCTTAGTGTCCTCGGTGATGGTCGTGAACAGGTCTGTCATAGTGCTAGACCTGTGACCAAACATCCACTCGTCCATGGCTTCGATCACGTCTTTGCTTACCTCCGTCGGTCCCGGAAGATATAATTTTTTATGTTTCAAATATACCACCTGATTGGGCATTTTTCAAAGTGTATTTAATGGTTGTGTTTAAGTAGCAAATTCATACAAAATCATATCACTATCGATCAATGTTTCGATCATCCTTTGATATAAGATTTGATAGTATCTAAAGCAACATCCTTATCGGGTACATTATCCATCAAACTTCTAAAGTCTTTATCCCATCTCTTGGTCATATGTGTTTTGTCATCTGCATATCAACATAATTGTAATTTAAAAGCTAACAAACACAGAAATGATCAACCAGATATCTTTTCAAGTTCAGATACGGAGAAGTGGTTGAAAATGTTGGTTTGCATTGATATGATGCAAGAAAGTAAACTTTGCAACATCTTTTTATACTATTTTAATCTCATAATACGTGGTGGCTTCGTATAAGTGAGATAACCAAGACGATATCTGACACAGCTTACAAGGCGTACGAGAAGAAGCTGTTGAAAGAGATAAAAGAGCACGGCAAGATCCCGACACATATAGCGGTGATAATGGATGGTAACAGAAGGTTCGCTAGACAGCTTGGACTCGACGAAGGAGAGGGGCACATCCAGGGAAAAGATAAGCTCGAAGATATGCTGGATTGGTGTACCGAAGTGGGAGTCGAAGTGCTGACAGTTTACGCATTCTCTACAGAGAACATCAAGAGGGACTCGTCACAGGTGGAGAAACTGATGGACCTTTTTGAGAGGAATTTCAGGAAAGCAGCCGATGATGAAAGAGTCCACAAAAATAAGATAAAGATACAGGCAATAGGCGCTTTGGATAAGCTGCCAGAGAGAGTGCTTGAGTCAATAAAGTACGCTGAAGAGAAGACAAAAGATTACGATAATTATTACTTCAATATCGCTGTGGCTTACGGTGGTAGAGAGGAACTTATTTATGCTATCCAAAAGGTGGCTCAGGACGTTAAAGACGGAGATCTAGAAATCAAAGATATCGACGAGAAAACGATATCTGACCGGTTATACACATCGGAATTTCCGGATCCCGATCTTATATTGAGGACCAGTGGGGAGGAAAGGATATCGAACTTTTTGATATGGCAGTTGGCCTACTCTGAACTCTATTTTACTGATGTTTACTGGCCTGGCTTTAGGAAGATCGATTTTCTTAGAGCTATAAGATCCTATGAAAAGAGGCAGAGACGTTACGGCGAATGAAATACCGTAACCCTGACAACTAAAAATTTTTCGCAAAATCGACGAAAAGTTTTATAAGTAGTTTTGATTGAGATTAATTGAGACCATGAAAACGATCACAAAAGATAATTTTGAGAGTTTTGTGGATAAGCTCATAGATTCCGAGGACAAAGAGATAGTCGGAGTTCAATCGAAGGGATCAAAATTCGTTTTTGATAAACTGGATTCATCCGGTGAACTGAGATTGGATTACGATGTAACTATCTTGCCTCCTAAGAAGTATTTCATGCCTCAGAGAGAAAGCCTGGTTAAATACAAGACCGACGGTGACCTTAAGATGGAAGAGGTGAACGAAGTCGTTCCACGTATCATCATCGGTATCCATCCATACGACCTGATAGCCATAGATCAGATGGACAAAGTTTTCTCAGATGAGTATGAGGATGAGAATTACCTCGAGAAGAGGAGAAAGTCGATACTCGTAGGAGTCAATATCCAGAATACCAACGAATGGAGTTTTGCTGGAAGTATGGGCACCGCCACAACCGATGAAAATTACGACCTCATGCTTACCGATATAGGCGATAAATACGCCGTAGAGATCGGTTCGGATAAGGGCAGCGATATACTCGATAAATGGG
>CAZFVW010000070.1:0-8696 GCA_964522285.1 uncultured Thermoplasmata archaeon
AACCTAAGGAAGCTGTGATCATAGCTGACCTTCACCTTGGTTACGAGGCATATCTTTCTGACCAGGGGATAACTGTTCCTTCTTATCAAAAGGAGAATATATTGGATCGTTTATCCACCATAATAGAAAAGTACCAGCCGAAGAGTATGGTGATCGTAGGCGATTTCAAGCACGAGTTCGGTAAGAATAGGGAGGAAGAATTCCGAGATGTTATGGATGTTATGGAATTCATCACGAATAACACTAATCTAGCGGTAGTCAGGGGAAATCATGACAATTTCTTGCAAACTATAACGAGCTCTACCGGCGTTCCATTTTATCAAGAAAGTTTTGAAGTAGATGACCTCCTGATGGTACACGGCCACAAAGAGATAAGCTGGGGTGAAGAAGAGTTCCTAGTGATGGGGCACGAGCACCCGTCCATACTCATACGAGATGAGGTCGGGGCGGGTATGAAGTTACCTTGTTTCCTTTATCACGAAGAAGAAAAGATACTGGTTTTACCTGCTTTCAGTCCGTTGGCTGAAGGCCGAGATGTAAGTAGAAAAGATTCTTTTTTCTCCGAGGCATTACGGAGTCGCGAGATACCGATAGGCGAATTCAGGGTGTTCATTATCTCGGAATCCGGCGTGACCGATTTTCACACTCTGGCAGAGATTCGGAAAGCTTATCCAGACATAATATGAATAGTGGGAAAGGTTTAAATAGGGACATACCTCCTTTTCATCTGAAAATAGTTAGAATTCATTATATTAATTTCGCAGTATCCAAGTACCTAATCACGAAATCAAGATCACTAAAATCATCATCTAAGTACGCACATGCCAGTGTTTCAAATATAACTGATGATGGGTTCTGACTGTTTTCATCGATAAGTAGATCAAAATATCAAAAATCAAAGGTGTTTAAAATGGATATCGATCCAACAACGACAAAATACGTAATCAAATGTAAGTTAAAGGCCAGTGGTGTCGTAGAGAAACCGGACGTAGTCGGCGCAATATTCGGACAGACGGAAGGACTATTGGGCGATGAACTCGATCTCAGAGACCTCCAGAAAAGCGGAAGGATGGGTAGGATAGAAGTCGTAGTCAATTCTTCTAAAGGTAAATCAGCAGGTACTGTTACTATACCTTCAAGTTTAGACTTAGTGGAAACTTCTATACTCGGAGCCGCCCTTGAAACCATAGATAGGGTAGGGCCCTGCAAGGCGGAGATAAAGGTCGAGGAAGTAAGAGATGTCAGAGAAGCCAAGCGTCAGAAGATCATCGACAGAGCGAAAGAACTGCTTTCAGAGGTCGTGCACGAGGGCATAATGACCTCTACGAGCTTGACTGAATCTGTCAGACAGGAAGTCCAGATGGAGGAAGTCCAGGAGTTCGGGGAAGCGCATTCCCCTGCAGGTCCTAACGTGAAGGACTCCGATGCCATAGTCGTGGTAGAAGGCAGATCTGACGTTCTTAACCTGTTGAAATACGGCATAAAGAACGCTATCGCTGTTGAAGGGACGAACGTTCCCAAGAGTGTCCAGAACCTGACCTCGGAGAGGGTCTCGACGGCTTTCGTCGACGGCGACAGAGGCGGATCGCTGATCTTGAAAGAACTTCTAGAGACGGCGGACATAGATTATGTTGCCGAGGCACCGCAGAACTGTGAAGTCGAGGAGCTTACACAGAAACAGATCATCAAATCTTTGAGGAGTAAGATTCCGATAGACCAGTACATGGAGATGTACGATCTCGAAGAGAAAAAAGAGAAGAAAAAGCAACCGCAGAGAAAAAAGCAGAGATCAAAGAAGAAACAGAAACCTAAGGAAGAAGAGAAACCGAAAGAACCCAGCACGGGTTATCAGCGATACAAAGAACTACTCCAGGAAGTCAAAGGAGAAAAGAAAGCTCTTCTTCTGAACGGTAAAGACGAGGTGCAGGAAGAACTCCCGACCCGAGACCTTTCTGATTCACTCAAGGATAAAAAAGGTAAGGTCGAGAAGATAATCTTCGACGGCATAATAACACAGAGATTAGTGGATGTAGCGTCCAGCATAGGTGTCAAAAAGCTTATAGCCAGACGGATAGGTAACATACCTAAACTTCCGACATCTATGGAACTACTGTCTCAAAAAGATCTGTAGTAGGTCTTGACCACTAACCCCTTTCTTTATTTTTCTTTATATATCACTATATTATCTAAATAGAAGACTTTCTATATTTTTCGAGATTAAGGCAGAATTTTTTTATATGAGAGTTGTCGCTGGAACTTTGATAACATGTCAAAATACGTTTATTCGTTTGAGGAAGGCAGTGCAGATCTAAAAGATCTACTTGGGGGAAAGGGTTCAAACCTGGCAGAGATGACCAATATAGGTCTTGATGTACCGCCCGGCTTCACTGTGACAACGGAAGCTTGCTTGAAATATCTTGATGAGAACGAGCTTTCAGAAGAGATAAAGGAAGAGATGAAAGAGAAGATGGACAAGCTGGAGGAAAATATGGGTCAGAAGTTCGGAGATCCAGAAGATCCTCTGCTGGTTTCGGTCAGGTCCGGTGCAGCGGTTTCGATGCCGGGTATGATGGACACCATACTGAATCTCGGGTTGAACGACGAGAGTGTTGAAGGTCTTATCAAGAAAACTGATGAACGGTTCGCCTACGACAGCTATAGAAGGTTCGTGAACATGTTCGGAGAGGTCGTCAGAGGTATTCCACACAGCGAATTCGAGGAGAAGATGGACGAGGTGAAGGAAGAAAGGAACGCCGATAAAGATGTGGACCTGGACGCAGAAGGGATGAAAGAGGTGACTGAGAAATATAAAGAACTCGTCGGTGATATTCCTGACGATCCTTGGGAACAGCTTTACGATGCCACGAAGGCCGTGTTTGGCTCGTGGGATAACAAGAGAGCCTTCAGGTACAGGGAACTGAACGACCTGCCCCATGACATGGGTACGGCAGTGAACGTCCAGACCATGGTTTATGGTAATACGGGAGAGGATTCTGGAAGCGGAGTTGCTTTCACAAGAGATCCTTCGACCGGTGAGAACGAAGTTTACGGTGAGTTTTTACAAAACGCCCAGGGAGAAGATGTTGTGGCCGGTATAAGAACGCCCCTCCACATATCTGATCTAGACGAACTTTGGCCGGATATATACGAAGAACTGGTCGAGGTGTGCGATATACTAGAAGAGAAGTATAAGGATATGCAGGACTTGGAATTCACGGTTGAAGATGGAGAGCTTTTTATACTCCAGACTAGAACGGGAAAAAGAACACCCAACGCCGCGGTCAAGATAGCCCACGATATGGCAGAAGAAGGAGTGATAAGCGAGAAAGTAGCACTACTTAGAGTGAAAGGTGACCAGGTAGAGAAATTACTGCACAAACACATCGATCCTGAGGCTGAAATCGAGAAGATCGCGAACGGACTGAACGCATCGCCCGGAGCGGCATCCGGTAAGGTGGTATTCGACACGGATGAAGCGGCTTTAAGAGGAAACGATGGTGAAAATATCATACTTGTGAGGCCGGAAACTACCCCGGAAGATATCCATGGTCTAGCAGCATCTCAAGGCGTACTGACCAGCAGAGGGGGTATGACCAGCCACGCGGCTGTTGTCGCTAGAGGGATGGGTCAACCTTGTGTAGCCGGTGCCGAGGACATAGATATATCCCTGGAAGATGAAGTATTCAAGGTCGGAGATATCACGGTGAAGAAAGACGATATAATCACAATAGATGGAACAACTGGAGACGTTATCTTGGGTGAAGCACCTCTTGTTGAGCCGGAATTCACCCCTGAATTTAAGGACCTGCTAAAATGGTCTGACGATATAAGGAAGATGGGTGTCTGGACTAACGCGGATACCCCAGAAGATGCTCAAAAAGCTCTTGATTTCGGTGCGGAAGGTATCGGTCTCACCAGGACCGAACACATGTTCTTCGATCCAGAGAGATTGGATGTAGTTCAAGAGATGATCATCGCTGAAGAAGAGGAGAGCAGGCAGAAAGCCATAGATCAATTGCTGCCCATGCAAAAGAAGGATTTCAAAGAACTCTTCGAGGTCATGGACGGTCTCCCGATAACCATCAGATTACTTGATCCGCCGCTCCACGAATTCGCTCCTACGGAGAAGGAAACACAGAAAGAACTGGCCGAGAAGCTGGGTATCAGTGTGGAGAAAGTAGAGAAACAGGTAGCTAAACTGGAAGAAGCGAACCCCATGCTCGGACACAGAGGCTGCAGGCTTGGGATCACTTATCCAGAGATCTACAAGATGCAGGTCAGAGCTATACTGGAAGCGGCTATAGAGTGCGAGAAAGACGGTATCGACGTGGATCCGCATATCATGGTTCCGCTGATAGGAAATGTCAACGAACTCAAAGATGTGAAGGAAAATATCATAGAGCCGGTAGAAGAAGATGTGTTCTCTGGCGGGGACGAAGTTGATTACGAAGTCGGCACCATGATAGAGATACCGAGAGCTGCTCTTACAGCCGATGAGATAGCCGAAGAAGCCGAGTTCTTCTCCTTCGGAACCAACGACCTCACACAGATGGGGCTAGGTTTCAGTAGAGATGACGTGGGAACTTTCGTTCCGAACTACATCGAAAAGGGTATACTGGACGAAGATCCGTTCCAGGTACTGGACCAAGAAGGTATCGGCCAGCTGGTCGAGATGGGAACAGAGAAGGGACGCAAGACAAAACCCGGCCTTAGTGTCGGTATCTGTGGTGAACACGGTGGCGAACCTAGATCGGTGAAATTCTGCTATAAAACGGGTCTTGATTATGTCAGCTGCTCGCCTTACAGGGTACCTGTGGCAAGGGTCGCTGCGGCACAGATCGTCATAGAAGAGGAGATGGACGTTGACGAAGGTATAGACGGCTACTGATCTGTGATATAAGTATCAACAACCCCTTTTTTCTTTCTTTTAATTTCTAAAGATTCAGTCGCTGGGCTTTTTTGAGCTATCATCTGATAGGCCGGTGATCAAACGTTCGTGTGTTAGAGTGAAACCGAGCTCCTTGTAGAATGATTTTATCTCTGGGTTACCTACGTTGAGATGAACAGAAGCGGATGCTTCTTCCGGTATCACTCTTTTTGTCAACTCTTTGCCGATCCCCCTGTGTCGGTAGTTCTCTTCCACCGCGATGTGTGCTATGTGGAACTTGTCGAAGAAAGGTGTCTTAACTCCGACGACGGCACCGATCAATCTACCTTCGTGGTATGCGGCAGCGGCCCTTCCTTTCTCGAAACAGTAGATAACGTCTCTCCTGAGCGGAGCTTCGGATATGAATCCGTTCAGATATCCGTGTAATAATTCGACGAAGGGATCGATCTGTTCTTCGTTTGCCTCTTCATTCTCATAAGTGACATATTCTATCTCATCATCTTTCATCTATTCACCGTGAGTTGTCGGATCTGTTTTCTTATTTTCTTTTCTTGGCAGTATGAAGTCCTCTTCGATAACGTCTGCAGTTTTGGTCGGTCTGTTGGATAAGGCATCTTCCACAGGGAGCCCGTATTCCTCTTCATACTTCTCTATCCATCCCTCTATATCTATATCTCCTTCGTGGTTCAGACCGAGCGCTATGACTGAGTCCGGGTAGAAGAACTCGATAGTATCTTTTTCTTCGTCTAAGTCCGGTGGTGGGAAATCCGGTAAACCGTCCTTCTCTCCTCTACCTGGAGCGTGCACGAGTATCACTCCGTGTGGGTGTACGCCTTTCATCAAACATAATGGATTACCACCCTGGGGGTGCGCTATACAGGCCTGTCCTTCGATGATTATCACGTCGGCTTCTTCTTCAGTTGATGCCCTTAAAACAACGTGCTCTGCTTCACCGCTGAGGAAGTCGCCCCTTATACCGTCCAACGGGAAGCCGTATTTCGCTCCCTGGATTATACCTGTTTGACCGGTTGCTATGAAGACAGCGTTATAGCCCCTGTTTTGTAGTTCTTTCATCAATTCTATACAGAACGTTCTCTTTCCGATGGCGCAGTCTGTGCCCGAAACCAGAACGCGTGGAGGGTATTCGATATCCCTGAGTTTTCCGGTGAAGAAATGTGGGTTCTCCGGCTCTTTTCTAACATCCCATATGTCCACTCCGTATTTTTCAGCTTTTTCTTTGAACTCTTTTTCCTGGGAGATGTGGTCATGGCATCCGTGGACGATATCCATCCCGTTCTCCATGGCCTTGAAGAATACTTCTTTGCTGCCGTATGGAAATCCTCCCCCGTCTCTGGCGATGCCGTTTATGAAGGCTCTCGGTTTTTCTTTCAGCTCATCTAGAGCTTCCTCAAAGTTGGCGAATATCGGGATCTTCTTTTGGACGTCGGGTAAGACCTGTGAAACTTCGTCTTCTTTCCGTGTACTGTCGATAACCCCCAGTATCTCGTATCTTTCCGAGAATCGAACTAATCCGTTGGCTGTTTTTCCGTCGATCCTACCGAACTCCCCTTCCGCGAATATAAGCGTGGGTATCTTTTCATCTATATCAAACATTTCTTTCACCAGACGTTATCACGATCACGTTCTTTCCATTCGATGTATCCTTTTTATCATATTTATCTAATGCCCCAACAGCTGAAGCTGATACTGGAAGGCATCTTATACCGTCCTTTCTCAGCATATCTTGGTATGCTAGCATCTCTTCATCGGTTAGACCCACCGCCGTGCCTTCGGTCTCACGTATTGCATTGATGGCTTCCTGCCCGTTCAGAGCGTTCCAGTTGAGTAATGGTTCGTTGATGTCTGTAGGTTCTATCTCGGATGGATCTAGCTCAAGTATGTCTTTGCTTCCTTCTTGATAGGTTTTCAATATCGCATTATTACCAAGACTAGATGAAGCGAGCATCTTCGGAACGTATTTCGATCTGTTCTTCCGCCAGAGAAGCCTGTAACCAAGATGTATGCCTGCCAAGGTCGTCCCGTTACCTACTGGAACGGATATAGTCGATGGGGTTTCATCCAACTGTTCATGGATCTCCTCTGCGATATCCGTATATGCGACCAGTGATATCGGGGTGTTCTCTTTACCTGGATTGGCGTCGTACCAGCCCTTTTCATCGGCCATATATCTACTTCGTTCTACGGATTCTTCGTAGCCGCCCTCTACCCGTATCACTTCAGCACCAAAGTGTTCCATCCTCTCGATCATCTTATCGGAATATTTTCTAGGTACGAATATCTTGCAGTCCATCTTCGATTTACAGGCCACGAAACTCATGGATAAGCCGTAATTTCCGCAGGAACCCACAGTGATGGTTTCGTAGTTTTTTATGATCGCGTCGTCGACGTGCTGTATGGCCAGTCTATCTTTGTGGGTGCCGGTAGGGTTCTGGCCCTCTAGTTTTAGGTAGATCTCTTCGACACCCAATCTTTCCTCTAGATATTTCGACCTGACAAGCTGCGTTTTACCGATTCCATATGACATTGAAAGTACATTAACTCCTGTTAAAAATAAACTTTTTCATATAGGAAGAAAAAAGGAAGGGTTTTTTGTGTCAGTCATTTATAGTCTCTACAGTTATCACACCACCAGCGGTTATACTGCTGTACCCACCTCATCGGGCTTCCGCAGGAAGGGCATGTTTGGCCTGATTGCTGTTGGGTTTGTTGAGTTTGTTGATAACCTTGCTGTTCAGGTTGAGATCGCTGTTGAGAAGGATATCCATATTGGCCTTGGGGGGAGTAACTATTTTGTTGTGCTCCATATTGGCCATATGTATTGTAGTTCTGCGCGTAAGGTTGTTGGCCGTATGGATACTGTCTTTGCTGTCTCTTTCTCATGACTTCATCCATATCAGGCCTTACAACTAGCCAAATAATCAACGCCAATATAGAAAAGAAAAATCCTAGGATACCCCAAAGTGCGCCACTTTTATCTCTTTTCTTAGCATCTTTATACATGAAAATGGCTATCAGTAGACTTATCACTACAGATATGATATTTACAAGGCACATCCATCCTGTAAAATTTCCCCAAAAAATCGGATCAGGGTATACTGTCTGTCCAAAAATTCCATTGATCATCATTTTATCGATCCCCATTAGGTTTCCCAGAAAGAACTCTGATTACCTATAAATACGTTTTTAAAAAAATTAAAAAAAAGGAATGGTTTTTGGTTTGCAGTGTTTATTGTGGTGGTGGTTGCTGTCCTGGTGGTGGTTGTTGGTACTGTTGCTGCTGTTGTCTGTTTCTTCGGACTTCGTCCATATCCGGTCTGACTACGAACCAAATTATCAGACCTATCAAACCTGCAACTAATCCTACTATAAGCCACAATACTGCATTCTCATCACGTTTTTTAGCATCTTTGTACATCCAGATGCCGATGATGATCCAGATTATGAAGGGCAATACGCCTACAAGGCACATCGACCCTGCACAGAGTCCTGGCATGAAATCCGGAGTCGTTGTCTGCAATATCGGGGCTAAGCCAATATCTATCATGTTATTTCCTCTTCTCCTTTTTAGGTGGAATGTTAATATATATATGGATATAAATGTCTTTCGCAATATATGACCGAGTTGATTTTTTCTCACCCCTCAGAAAAAACGGCATGATTATGGCAAATAAGTTTGCCAGGCATATCAAAATTCTAACGAATTTTCGTATCCCGTCAATTAATAAATTAATGTAGCGGGCCTGAGGGGATTCGAACCCCCGGCCGATCGGTTAAGAGCCGATCGCTC
>CAZFVW010000071.1:0-3312 GCA_964522285.1 uncultured Thermoplasmata archaeon
ACCACCGACGACGGCACCTTCACATTGGAAAGGGTCGCCTGCCTAGGATGCTGCAGTCTAGCACCAGTTATTATGGTCGATGACACGGCCCACGGCAACCTGGACAGAGATAAGGTCAAAAAGGTCCTCAACAGGTACAAGGAGAATTAAAGATGTCGAAGATAGATAAGATACTGGTAGGTTTCGCCTCGTGTGGTATAGCCGCCGGTGCGGAAGAAGTTCAAGAAAAGCTCGAGAAGGAGTTGGATGAAAAGAACATCGATATACCTGTTCAGAAGGTGGGATGCATAGGGATGTGCCACAACGAACCGATCATCGAAGTGGTAGAGGGCCAGGACAAGTACACCTACGGAAATCTAGAACCATCCGACGTTCCCGAGATCCTAGACCGGCATATAAATGACGACGCGCGTTATGAAGATAAATTGATATCGTCGCCGGAAGAGGAGTACGATTACTTCTCCAAGCAGAAGAAAGTCGTTCTCAGGAACAGCGGTGTCATAGACCCGGAAGATATCGAAGAATACATCGCAAGAGACGGGTACGATGCGCTGAAAAAAGCTCTAGATATGACACCTCAGGAGGTCATCGACGAGATCAAAGAGAGTAACTTGAGGGGTCGTGGCGGAGCCGGTTTCCCAACTGGTCTAAAATGGCAGTTCGCCAAGGATGCTCAAGCCGATAAGAAATATTTGATATGCAACGCCGACGAGGGCGACCCGGGAGCTTTCATGGATAGGTCGCTTTTAGAAGGCGATCCACACGCTGTTTTGGAGGGTATGATAATCGGTGGATACGCCACAGGTGCCGACGAAGCTTACATCTACTGCCGTGCTGAATATCCGCTGGCTTTGAGGAGATTGGATATCGCTATAGAGCAGGCCAAGGAGAAAGATCTGCTCGGCGATAACATCCTTGGAACGGATTACTCCTTCGATATCCATATAAAAGAAGGCGCGGGAGCCTTCGTGTGTGGTGAGGAAACGGCTTTGATGCACTCCATAGAAGGGGAAAGAGGTATGCCCAGACCGAGACCGCCGTTCCCGGCACAGAAGGGATTATTCGGTAAGCCCACGAACATCAACAACGTCGAGACCTGGGCGAATATATGCTGGATACTCAGGAACAGTGCAGAGGAGTTCAGCGGTATAGGTTCTGATAAGAGCGGTGGTACGAAAGTTTTCGCTCTTGCGGGCAAGATAAAGAGAGGTGGACTGGTGGAAGTGCCCATCGGAACACCGTTGAGAGAAGTGATATACGATATCGGAGGAGGTATCGAGGAAGATAAAGAGTTCAAAGCCGTTCAGTTGGGCGGACCTTCCGGCGGCTGCTTACCGGCGGAATACTTGGATACACCAGTTGATTACGAGACGCTCACGGAAGCGGGAGCCATAATGGGTTCCGGCGGCATGATAGTCATGGACGAAGACGACTGCATGGTCAACGTGGCCCATTATTTCTTGGACTTCACACAGGCGGAGTCATGCGGTAAGTGTACCTTCTGTAGGATCGGGACGAAAAGGATGCTGGAGATGCTGGAGGATTTTTCCAAGGGAAAAGGTTCCATGGAAGATATCGATAAGATCAAGAAGATGTCCAGCAAGATCAAGGATCATTCGCTGTGCGGATTGGGCCAGACGGCACCCAACCCCGTTCTGACCACGTTGAGGTATTTCAAGGATGAATACATCGCACATATCGAAGAGCAAAGGTGTCCATCGGGAGTATGTAGAGAACTGATAACGTTCACCATAACGGATTCCTGTATAGGGTGTACCAAGTGCGCTCAAGAATGTCCTGCAGATGCCATAGATGGTGAACCGAAGGAACAGCACGTGATCGATCAGGAGATCTGTATCAGATGCGGGGCATGTGAAGAAGTCTGCCCCGTTAGTGCCGTGGAGGTGGAATAGATGTCTGAAAAAGTAACTGTTACGATAGATGGAGAAGAACACGAGACGGAACCGAATAATACAGTACTGGATGCCTGCAGAGAGAAGGGAATTTTCATACCGACACTCTGCGAGATAGAATATATCGAACAGCCCTACGGTGGTTGTCGGGTGTGCCTTACAGAGGTAGAGACCGATAGAGGTACCATGGTGACCACGTCCTGCGATACTCCTGTTTCCGATGGTATGAAGATAACCACGGATACCGAAGAGGTGCAGGAAGGCAGGAAGATGGCCATCGAACTGCTTCTATCCGAGCATACGGGTGACTGCGTCGGACCGTGTTCACTGGAGTGCCCGGCCAGTACGGATTGTCAAGGATACTTGGCACACATCGCCAACGGTCGGCCGAAGGAAGCGTCGAAGCTCATTAAGCAGAAGACACCCCTGGCGATATCTCTTGGTAGAGCTTGTTTCGCTCCCTGCGAAGACGAGTGCAGGCGGCAGAAGGTCGAAGATCCACTGGCCATCAG
Source organism: uncultured Thermoplasmata archaeon (assembly GCA_964522285.1). Taxonomy (GTDB): domain Archaea; phylum Thermoplasmatota; class Thermoplasmata; order Halarchaeoplasmatales; family Halarchaeoplasmataceae; genus CAZFVW01. The sequence continues at coordinate 2,426 of CAZFVW010000071.1, forward strand.
GCAGCTCAAGATGTACGCCGCCGAGATCGAAGTAGACGATCCCTGGATACCGGATATACCGGAGAGCACCGGTAAGAAGGTGGCTATCGTAGGTGGTGGGCCAGCTGGACTGACCGCCGCTTACTTTTTGAGATGGAGAGGTCACGACGTCAAGATATTCGACATGATGCCCAAGTTGGGAGGTATGATGCGTTATGGTATACCCAATTACAGGCTGCCGAAGGACTTACTGGATAAAGAGATAGATTACATCCTGGGTCTAGGTATAGAAGCTGAAACGGATTCAGAGATGGGCGAAGATTTCAAACTCGAAGAGCTTCGGGACGAATACGACGCCGTTTTCATGTCCCCGGGCGCTTGGGAGAGCTGGATCGTCCCTATCGAAGGTAAAGAACTGCCGGGTGTCATGGGTGGAATAGATTTCCTTATAGCTCAGACCCTGGGCGAAGAGCTGGACCTTGGACAGAAGGTATTGGTCGTCGGCTGCGGAAACACCGCTATGGATGTAGCTCGAGTGGCTAAGAGATTGGGCAAAGATGTAACGATAGCTTACAGGCGGACCGAAGAGCAAGCACCTGCCAACGAGGAAGAGCTCGAAGATGCGAAAGAAGAAGGTATAGATTTCAAGTTCCTAGCGAATCCAGAGAAGATCTGCGGTTGCGATGAGAAAGGTATCGAGAAGGTGACGTGCGCTAAGATGGAACTCGGGGAACCCGATGAATCCGGAAGGGCTAAACCGATCAAGATACCGGGTGAGGTAGAGGATATTGAGGCGGATTCGGTTATACTAGCAATCGGACAATCACCGGATCTAGATATGTTGGAAGAAGAAGGGCTGGAGAAGGCCAAGTACACGCTCGGTGTGAACGAGAAGTTCCAGACGAATT
>CAZFVW010000071.1:3322-8696 GCA_964522285.1 uncultured Thermoplasmata archaeon
TCCTTCGTCTATCGTAGAGTGTACCGGTCAAGCTAGAGAAGCTGCCTTCGCCATGGACGCTTATCTCGATGGTGGATTGGATACTTACGAAGTACCGGAAGATTACAAGATCCCTGATTACGGATACGTGCATCAGGACGAGGTCACCGAGGAAGATTTAGCCGATTATACGGCTAAACCGCGGGTGTCGATGCCCATGCGTGAAGCCGATGACAGAGTGCAGGATTTCGACGCTATCGAGTTGGGCTACAACAAAGAAGAGGCCGAGAAGGAAGCCGAAAGGTGTCTAGAGTGCGGTTGTCTGGATAGATACGAATGTCTGCTTCGAGATTACGCTGAGATGTACGGTGCTGAACAGCATACTTACGAGGGATTCAAGTACGAGTACGAGAAGGACGGATCGCATCCAGATGTGCTCAGGGAGCCCGGTAAATGTATACTGTGCGGCTCCTGTGTCAGGACCAGCGAAGAGCTGCACGATGAGAGTATAGTGCAGTTCGCCAACAGGGGTCTGAAAACGATAGTCGAACCGGCCTTCGGAGATCCGCTGGGGACCGTAGACAGCAAGTTGATCGGTGATCTAGCGGATGCATGCCCGACAGGTGCTTTCGAGGAAGTGATGGACGACGTGAAACCGGGTCCGCACGAGACTGAAGCTTCTCGGAAAACGTACTGTGTGAGCTGTGGATTGACCTGTCCCGTCGAAGTAAGGACTGTGAACGGGCGTCCTGTCATGCTCAAGCCTTTTGTAGACCACATCTACAAAGAACACATATGTGACGTGGGAAAATTCCAGACGATACCTGACATCATGTCCAGGCCAGAGTACGATGAAGAAGGTATCGAGAAGGCTGTGGAGATACTATCCAATGGTAAAGCGGATATCATCGTTTCACCGTCTACCACCTTGGAAGAGATCGAGAAGCTCGAGGAACTAGCAGAGAAGACAGGCGGTGAACTGATATCCTACGTGAGTGAGAAAGGCTCTACAGTAGGTCTCGACACACTCAGGGAAGCTGAAAAGATATTCATCGGAGAAGATGTTTTCGAGATAGCTCCGGTGTTGAAACTATTCGTACAAGAGGCGAAGGATTCAGGTGCCGAGATGGTCGATTCTATAGATGATCTAGAGGCCAACGGGGATGAAGTCGCCGTTCTGACATCCTACAGTGAAGAGATGTTCGAGCATATGGTGGTCGCACATCCCGGTGGAAACTTCCAGGGACTTATCGAGGAAGATATAGTCTATTCCGGAGGATCGAGCGATACCGTCATGGTCTACGGGTACAACGCGGTAGGAAAAGATGATCTCGAGTACGAATATATCATCCATCTGACTGAAGCCATGAACGAACTCAGCGAAGCGTCGGATGTGGTTATACCTATCAGGAGTTGGATGGAGAAAGCGGGGACCATCAAGAACAGTTTATGTGAAGTGGTCGAGATAGAACCAGTTGTTGGAAGTGATCTGCCTGCCAATCTTGAGACCATCGAAAAACTGCTAGAAAACATTTAGAGATAAGGGGTTCGTCCCCTCTCTTTTCAATTTCTTTGAGATCACCTGAAATCGTCTTAAAAAAATTAACACTGGTTAACGATAGGTAAAAACACCTAAATTCATGATGAATCGGGTAAAAGAATATATACCGTATACAAGTGAGGAAGAACAAGGAAGGTACAAAAATGACCTCACCTAAAAAAGAAAAAAATGAGAGGGTCACTGTGAATTTGGACCCCGAGAGTTTGGAGAAGTTGGATGAACTTCAATCGGACCTTAGGACCTCTAGGTCGGAGGTCGTTAGAAGGTCACTTCAATACTACGATGTCGTTCACAGGATGCAGGATCTTTCACCGGAAGAATTGGAGACCATACTCGACCTGCGCTTGAGACCCGATAACCTGCTCTTCGACATCGGCATATTCCAGGCATTTTTGGAGGAGATAGGTGAACCCTCGGAGGAGCTTAAGAAACAGCTCAGGGAAGTGGGAGCAGATTTTTATGAGGAGTACTGTGCCATAGGTATAGCAGAACCATTGGAATGCCTCAAGAGGTTGGAAAGGACGAACCTCTTCAGATACATCGTGGATTCCGACAAAGTCTTCACCATAATCCCGATGATAAGGGGTATGAAAGAGTACCTCAAGATATTCTTCGAGGGGTACATGGAGGCATCCGATCTCGATGCGGAAGTGGACGTATCCCGGCACAAGATAAGGATATCTGTTAAGTAGATTAGGTGAAGTTTGGGAAAAGAATCGAAATACTTAAATCAATCATAGTTTTTTGAGAGTCCCCGTACCTTAGGTAGAGATAGGGTAGGGGATATAAAACAAAGGAGATCAATAATATGTCTTTAGATAAAATCTATGAGCAGGTTGTAGATAGGAACCCGGGTGAAGAGGAGTTCCACCAGGCCGTTGAAGAGGTCTTGGAATCCATCGAACCCGCGGTGGAGAAATATCCAGAATTCCGAAAAGAGAAGATAGTCGAAAGGATGGTCGAACCGGAAAGGCAGATAATGTTCAGGGTGCCTTGGGTGGACGACGACGGAGAAGTGCACGTTAACAGAGGATTCAGGGTCCAATTCAACAGTGCTATCGGCCCGTATAAAGGAGGTCTCAGGTACCATCCGTCCGTGTATCTAGGTATAATCAAGTTCTTGGGTTTCGAACAGGTGTTCAAGAACTCGTTGACGGGATTAGCCATGGGTGGTGGAAAAGGAGGATCTGATTTCGATCCCAAAGGAAAGTCGGATAACGAAGTCATGCGTTTCTGTCAGAACTTCATGACCGAACTTTACCGGCATATCGGCCCGGATACTGACGTACCAGCGGGTGACATAGGTGTAGGGGGCAGAGAGATCGGTTATCTGTACGGTCAGTACAGGAAGATAGTGAACCGTTTCGAAGGAGTGTTAACAGGTAAAACACCCGAATGGGGCGGATCGCTGGCTAGGCCGGAAGCTACCGGTTACGGTTTGGTATATTTCACGAAAGAGATGTTGAAGAGCGCCGGAGAGGACCTGAAAGGAAAAGAGGTCTTGATATCCGGTTCTGGGAACGTGGCTCAATTCGCTCTCGATAAATGTAACGAATTAGGTGCTAAAGTCGTGACGATGTCGGATTCCAGTGGAACTATTTATGATCCAGACGGGATATCCGGTGACAAGAGAGATTACGTTTTCGAGCTCAAACAGGTAAGAAGAGGACGTATCAAGGAATACGCTGAAGAGTTCGATGTCGAGTACGTCGACGGAGGAAAACCGTGGGGATTCGACGCGGATATCGCACTTCCATCGGCTACACAGAACGAGATCAACGGCGACGATGCCCAGAAGTTGGTGGACAACGGTGTGATCGCGGTAGGCGAAGGAGCGAACATGCCATCGACACCTGAAGCTGTAGAGATTTACCAGCAGAACGATCTTTTGGTCGCACCGGCCAAGGCGGCTAACGCCGGCGGTGTATCCGTGAGCGGTCTAGAGATGGCTCAGAACTCGCAGCGCGAGAGTTGGACCTTCGAGGAAGTCGACAACAGGTTACAGGGCATCATGAAGAACATCCACAAAACGTGCTACGAGACTTCTAAAGAATTCGACGAAAAGGGCAACCTCATCCTCGGCGCCAACATCGGCGGATTCCTGAAGGTCGCCAAAGCGATGTTAGACCAGGGCGTCATATAGGTAAGTCGTCTGGTTCGACTGGTCAAAAAAACCTTTTTCTTTTTTTCAATTTTTTTTAAATTGGATCGATTGACAAACTTGATGTGCTACTTTTTGGGACTTTAAGTGATAGGACCACAATGGTGATAATGACCTTTCATTTTGGCTGTCTTCATCTTATGATATCTCCCATCTTTTCTAGATCTATACATGTAAGGTATTCTCTAGAGAAGTCGTCTTTGAACGATCTTGCGAACAGAATTTATTTTTCTTGAAAACTTAGAGAGCTTGCCTCGATAAGTATCTGGAGAGCCGTTAGGCTTTCCTGAAAATGGCTTTTTAATTTATCTAATATAGATTAGACTAAAACAGATTAGATTATTATGGGTTAGAGAGGTTGTGTGATGGTTACATAGATATCGGAGATTGATTGTGTAACGCCTACATAGAAAATTGTGAATTATTGTGTAGTGGTAACAGGGTTTTTAACCGGTCGGTTTATCTGTAGCGGGTGTTCAATGATCGTAATTCGTTTTTCCTGTCTATGTGAATTGTTTAAACATGATTAAGTTAATTTGGATTATACTAGCTGGGATTATCGGTTTCGTCTCGTGGGATTCGCTTCCCCTATTTCCTCGAAAAGTATTCCTGCGGACTCGCCTTAGCCTGCGTTCCTTAGCTTCATGATGAGGAGGCACTGCCAACTCGGGGAACTAGTTCCCCTGGGTCGCAAACTGTAAGTTTGCTCCCACTCCCTTCTCGGGAACTCTAGACACCCTATTCATCAGATAAAATAGCTAGTTTACCAGTCAAAGATAACTCAACTTCCATCTGCTTCCCTTTTTCATGGATCTCTAGAAGTTTCTTTTCCTGCAGAATGTTTGATAGCCTAGATACAGTACTCTTCGAGAATCCCAAGATATCTACCAGCTCGTTGTAGGTCGAAGGACCATCTTGCGTAACGGCTTCGATCAATTGTCTTTCATTCTTCGTCAGTTCGAAACTCACATATGGAATATCTATCTCTTTCATGCTGTTCTCGACTATGTCGTGGTTGTAGATACGGGTTATCTTATCGTGGTGAAAGATCGTTACGGTCGTGAGTGCTACGAGTAAACTTCTAGCCCCTCCAGAGAGATTGACAACTACCTCTCCACCGGTGTTGTTGATAACGTTCGAGATTTTTAGTATCATATCGTTAAAATCTTTAGTATCTAGAACGATCTTATCGATCTCTATGTCTTTTGAGATCTTCGTCAGCAGTTCTTTAGTCTCACTGTAAGCGTTTTCTCCTCTAGTTTCTTCGGGACTTTCTTTAGGTCTGAGTATTATCACTTTATCTCCACTCCCGATACCATCTTTGGCTATAAAGGATACCAGTTGAGTTGTTTCAAAACCGAGGGGCGTGATGATTGTTTTCATGAAACTTCTAAGATATCACCGTATTAATATAGTTTAACCTTATTAGCTAATTAAAACTATGCTACGTACGTGCGAACATATTAATAATGCACAATTTATTTAAACTTCTATGTGTTAAGGATAAGCGAATTGTATGCTGGTGCAACCGATATCAAAGGACTTTTATACGCCGTTAACAATACGGAGGCGGAGATATAATCCGAGCTAAGATATCTGTTGAGAAGGAATCTGATCCGCCGCTTGGGTACGATTATCAGTACTGGTTAGCAAGCATGCTGTTGGATCGGTTG
>CAZFVW010000072.1:0-8645 GCA_964522285.1 uncultured Thermoplasmata archaeon
GGTTATCTGGCGGCCTTTCTTCTCGTGGTGATCATATACGTAACATGTATCTATCTTATCGATGTTCTCGGTCTCCTGGATCACTTTCGTCCCGATCGATCCGGCACCAATTACCAATATCTTCATCTTCTCACCTTTTCATCTTAAAGGAGTATATATTGTTTTTCAAAAAATATAGAAGAAATACCAAGAGATAAATATAGTTGAAATTTAATCACCTTTTAGAATGGCGCTGAGATATCTTCGTGATCCTTTGTTGGCTGTAGCGATCCTCTGCCTTGCATTGATCCCAGTCATGGCTTCTGCTTCTCTTATGAGCGGGGATGTTTGGAGGAGCGGAAACAAGAGTTTGAGCTCAGATCCAGGTCAGGTGGCGCCTCGTTCCTATAGTACGATGATAACTCTTGAAGAGGGGGATGTTATCTGGATAGATTACGAGCCAGAGAAACTGTCATGTTTGATACAACCTTCAGATGATGACGGATTCGGAGAATATCTAGATAGCGAAGAAAGATATGAGATACCTGAAGATGGTACATACACGGTCACGTTCCGAACGGAGACAACGGCCAGGCTGAAGTACGAGATACATAAAGAGGGTTTTGACCAGGGCGAGAATATGGTCTACCTCTTTCCGGTAACGATAGCTGGAGCGGCCGGACTCGTTTTCTACTGGTATCAAAAACGAGAGAAAAGCGATCTAAAATCTATAGAAGTCCGTGGAGACGAAGAAGCTTTCCGATGGAAAGGTCCTTGGGGCACGGAAAGTAAAGGTGTACCTGAAGAAATATCCGAAAAGATGAACTGGTCTTTCATGGTAGTTCCGATAGCGACCATCCCACCTAGCTTGATCACTTTTTACTTCTGGGAACAGATATATTCTATCTTTTTGATCGTCGGGGAGTCACCGCTTGCAGTCTGCTGTGGGTGGGTGTTATTGACACCTATAGTAGCCTTCATATCTGGTATATCGGTATCTTCCGGTGACGGGATGGTCGGCCCGGAATCATGGGGTGGATTCACCGGAGCGATGGTCGGTTGTGGTTTCGCAACAGCGGCCCATCTTATCGTAACTTCTGCCGGTGCTCCTCTTTTAATATCCGGCATCTACGCAGTAGCAGGTATCTTTTACCTGACCTTGGTCATATGTTATCAGGTCTCTAAATGATAAGTATTCAACGTATCGTTTTCGTGTAGATCCTGGTGATATCTTCCGCTTTGGCTTTCCCTCTTTTGATGGTTCCGTCCTTTGTATTGATCCTGTGGATCACCGTTTTGTATTTTCCTACATCCAGCATATCACCGATGAAAAATTCCTCTTCAGGTGCGGCTTCTAGTGTCTTTGATGTGCTGCTCCTTCCTTTATGTATAGAGACCTTCACCAATTCCTTCTCATGCTCCCTTGTCCAGATCGTGACGATATCCTCGGCTTTGGCGGAATTCTTCCTTCGATTCCCTTCGCCTTCTAGACTTGTTACTTTTACTCTCTTACCATCTATGAGGAGGTCGTCGCCCTTATGCACCCATTCCTCGGGATATAATGATAATTGCTCTTTGTAAGAACTATCTTGCCAGCTCACTATCACTGGAACATCTATAGCACTGTTCTCACGGATCGTCTTGTGCCTAGTGTTACCACATTCATTACACTGGATAACGCCGTCTATCGTTACCTCTTCTCCCTTCGTTCCGACTTCACCTTTCAATATCTTGTGGAGTGTCTCTTTCCCGCACACTGGGCATTCTAGATAATAAGATCCCGGTAATTCCATTCAATTCACCTCTATCAACTTGATTTTTTCAATTTTATTTATCATCTTTCCAGACGTTGTAACCACATTCACATTTACTTCCTTTCAACTTCCTGTTACATCGAGGGCATCTTGCCTTCTCTAATAAATGTTGTGCCCATGCATTCTTAACATCTTCAGTATCCGCCTCTTCGATCTTCTTGTATATAAGTTTAGTTTCCTCAGTATTCACCAATTTTTTCAATCTCGGATAATCTCTTGTACGTTTTTCATTATCAACCTTTCGGTATTTCTTTATATACGCTCCGATGACCATCCCCGCACCGAAACCAGCAAAATGTGCCGCGTGAGCCACATTACTGTCACCGGCGAATATCGCTATCCCTACCTGCATCATTATGAATACCCCGACTGCCAGATCCACACGTACTTCGGGCATGAAGATAGGTCCCAAGAACATCGGTATCTTATCTTTCGGGTACATGAAAACTATGGCTCCCATGAGTCCCATGACCGCCCCTGAGGCACCCAGATTGGGGATATTCGAGCCCCATATTATCGAGTACTGACCTAACGTGGCGATGATCCCCGCTGGAAAGTAGATCAGAGCGGTCCATTTCTTACCTATCCGATCTTCTAGAGCCACTCCTATGAAGAAAAGTACCAGTATGTTCCCGATGATGTGCATGAAGCCGGCGTGGAGGTACATCAGAGTGATGAAACTGTGTAAGTTCTCGAAGGTCTGGAGGTATATCGCCCTTCCGGCTAGATCATTAATAACTGTGTAAGCCAAAGAGGGATACGCGATGGAAGGGATGTTAACTATCATGAATATCAGAAGGTTCTGGATGAGCAGGATCTGAGCCAGATAGAATTCTGTCTTGTAGGCCACTAGAAGACCGATAACGATTATCGCGATCACTACGTAGGACAGCCAATACATCTTATCTGTAAAGAAAGTCGGTATAATATAGTCTTACGGTATTGGATCGGGAAATATCTCCGGATTTGGAAAAAAGCTATTATATGTAATGTTCATAGAGGGGGCAAGGTGGACAAATGTATGTCGTTATAATCGGAGGAGGACGTGTGGGCACTGACCTCGCGAAACTGCTCCTCCCAGAGGGTCACGATGTGGTCCTTATGGAAAAAGAAGAAGACCTAGCAGATACTCTATCCAAACAGTTCGATGCTCTTATAGTCGAAGGAGATGGAACTGATATAGAATATCTGAAAGACGCCGGCGTTAATAAAGCGGACGCACTCGTGGCAGTGACCGGAGACGATAAAGTCAACCTCATATCAGCGCAACTGGCCGACAAGATATTCAAAGTGCCGAACATCATAGCCAGGGTCAACGACCCCAAGAACGAAGGAGTCTTCACGAATCTAGGTGTGGAGAACACGATCAGCACCACAAGAGCCAGCGCCATGCAGATCAAGAACTCACTGGGCGATTCCAAAACTATACTGACCGTTGGCGGTAAAGAAGCTCAGTTGATGGATATCCAGGTCAACGATAAGGTTCCGATAGCTCATAAGAAGATAAAAGATGCCGGAATGCCCAAAGGTACGATAATAGTATCCATCATGCGTGGTGATAAAACCCTCATACCTGATGGGAATACGATAATCAGGCCAGGAGACCATGTCACGCTCTTATCAAGATTGCAACACGTTAACCAAGTGAAACAGTTATTTTCGGAGAAGAAGAGATTTGGATTGATCTGAACATACTATATTAATATCGGATATTGATACTATCATTGTAGGAGCGTGAATAGATTGAGATGGGTTTACCACAAGGAGGATTATATTCTACTACTCAATGAGTTAGGGATACTGTTGGTCATCGCATCTATTCTCCTATTATTTCCTCTCCTTGTGGCCCTAGTGTATGGTGAAAGTGCTACTTATAAACCCTTCCTGATCTCTTCTGCAGTCTCTGCGGTCTCTGGTACGGTGTTGAGGTTTATCCCGTGTGATGTTGATTTTGAAAGAAAACACGCCATAGGTCTAGTGGTCATAGCTTGGCCCGTTGTATCATTACCTTCAGCTCTTCCATTTTATCTCTCTGGAGTTGCACCTACATATCTCGACGCATTCTTCGAAGCTATATCTGGGTGGACAACTACCGGTTTATCGACGATAGGAGGTAATGCAGACCTGTTTTATCAATCTATCAATTTCTGGCGACACTTCATGCAGTACGTTGGAGGGCTTGGCATCATAATTATGGGTATTGTGGTCCTTGTACCTCTTAGAGATTGGGAAACGACCTCCCAGCTTGCTGTTGCCGCAGGTAGAAAATACAGGATCGTACCTTCTTTAAACAACACTATAAAGATAATAGCTGTGATGTATCTGGGCCTTTTAGGTATCTCGACATTATTATTTTATTTAGCCGGTATGGATCCCTTTGATTCCATCAACCACGCCATGGCAGGATTAAGCACAGGTGGTTTCTCTACCAGAGGTGGCAGTCTTGGTGCTTATGGATCTAGCATGGTTAACATCGTGTCTTTACCAATAATGATACTAGGGAGTACGAACTTCGTATTAGTCTACTTTTTAATAACAAGGGATTGGAAAAGTTATCTGAGAGATATAGAAACGAAAGTTTTCTGGCTCGCGTTCATCATACTTACCGGGACCTTGATATTATGGTTCTCTTTGAGGAGTGTCGGTTATTCTAACTCATTAGACGTTATCTTCATGATCACTTCAGCTCTCACAACTACTGGATGGAGTACAATCCCAGCTACGGCAGTCTTATTACAGTGGGCTCCCCTAGCTTTAGTTTTTCTCATCCTTGCTATGCTCATCGGGGCGAATTCTTCGTCGACAGGTGGCGGGATCAAAGCGTACAGGGTCGGACTCATGATAAAATCGATAATCTGGCGTATCGAAGAGTTCATCTATCCAGACAGCATAGTTTTAAATAAAAAGTACACCCATCTCAAAGATAAAGGTATCGAGGATAAGGAAATAAATCACGTTTATACATTCATAACTATGTATTTTTTAGTGCTGATATTTAGCTTCTTTATCTTCATAATCTTTGGACATCCGATCATGCCATCTTTTTACGAAGTAACGAGTGCGGTCGGGACTGTAGGACTATCTTCGGGTTTGACGAACACCGCACTAAATCCTTTCCTGAAGGTCGTCCTTTGTATCAACATGTGGCTGGGCAGGATAGAGATACTACCGATACTCTACTTTATCGGTTACGTTAAAGGAAGAAGATAATGTTCACAAAAGATAGCCTCAATATCGTTCATAACAACCTGTGTTTTTTGATAATATAATTAGCAATCACGACAAAAGAAATGATACTTACTACACCAACTACGAGCCATAGAACAGGGATCACCTGAGGCCTTCCTATCTTGATCACCCAGAAATCTTTTCCCCCGGCTCCGAATGATCTAGTATAACCAGCTATCGCAAATCTATCACCTTTTGAACCGGTTATTGAATAAGCTACATCATCTCCACTCCCGCCGAATGTTTTCTTAGAAATCTCCTCTCCTTCCTCATCAATCTCGACCACCCATACATCTCTTCCCCCTTTGCCATAAGATGAGGTATATCCCGTCATTATATAGTTGCCTTCTTTACTCTGATATACTGAATAAGCTACTTCGTCATAATCACCATCAGAAGAGTAATTCCATTCTTCGTATCCTTCAGAATCAGTCTTCGTCAGCCAAAATGACTCTTCGCCCGCTCCATAAGACGTTGTACTGCCGACATACGCGTATCCACCATCTTCAGATCTTATCACATCGTAAACATAATCATCATAAATACCTCCAGTACTCCTATTCCATATCATGGAACCGGTCTCGTTGATCTTGACCAGATATGCTCCTTGCCCTGGGTCTCCAAAAGAATCGGTGTACCCGGCTAAAAGGTAATTTCCGTCTTCTGTCCTGATAACTGACCTACAGATATCATCACCATCGCCACCATAAGCTTGTCTCCATTCTTCTTTCCCTTGGTCATCTGTTTTTACAACCCAGAAGTCTTTGCCTCTCGCCCCAAAAGTAACCGTCGAACCACCTAGAAGATATCCACCATCATCTGTTTGAGCAACTGAGTAGCACTGTTCATCATAGTCTCCTCCGAAACCATTATCCCATTCTTTCCTGCCTTCTGAATCGATCTTCAGCATATAAAAATCATACTGAGCCCTACCTTGAAAAGATTCGCTAGAACCCGCTATCAAGAAACCCCCGTCCTCGGTCTGGATTATCTCCTCACCCTCGTCGTCGAAATTACCGCCGAAAGTCCTTCTCCATTGGGTGTATCCGTTTTGATTCGTTTTTAAGATGTATATGTTGTTCAATTTTCCTTCTCCAAATGATCGGGTATACCCCACAACTATAAGTCCACCATCGTCTGTAAAAAGAACAGATCTTGCGACATCGTCACCTGAGCCTCCGTATGTTTTCTTCCATTCGTCGTTCAACTGGGCAGAGGTAGTTTGAGGTATAATCATTGATAGAACTATCACCAAACAGATGATCACCGTAAACAGATTTCCTACGACTTTCTCCATATGAAACCTCGATTTATAAATAAGCATAAAAAAAGGCGTATATATTGATTATGGCCTTTATATATGAAGTCGATAGACTACTTACAGAAAAACCTAAAAAGAGTGAACCTTTTTCATTGACGGATATTTACTCAGTGAAAAATAAAAAAGGTGCAGAATTTGACAAGAAGTATAAGCTGGATGGACCTCAAGAAAAGCAGCGAGAAGATAACCAGCCATATCCACCCGTATTTCAAGCAGTACGGTATGTTATCTACTGTGAGTTACTACCTTGGTATTCTCTGTATAATCATGGCTTTCCTTCTACTTTTACCAGCTCTGATGGCTTATACCATGGATTCTAGTTTAACTTTGGCTACATGTTTTATCTATCCGGCCATCTTCTCAGCTGTTTTAGGAATATCGCTTGTCATATTATTCGAGAAGCACGAACTGTATCTAGGTGCGGCTATCACACTATCAGCGGCCGCGTGGTTGGTGATCGCCATAATAGGTGGAATACCGTTCTGGCTCGCTAGAAATTTCATCAGTCCCGACATCGGACTCACGTTCATCAACGGGGTTTTCGAGTCTATGAGTGGATTCACCGCGACCGGTCTCACCATGTACGGATTACGTGTGGAAGACCCAGGCCTACCATCATCGATCCTCTTCTGGAGGTCTCTTACACAGTGGGTGGGCGGTGTCGGTGTCATCGTTCTCTTCCTGAGTGTCCTTGTCGTGAGGACTGGAACCGTAGCTCATCGGTTATACTTGGCTGAGGGGAGGAGTCATAGGTTGGTCCCTAGTGTTGTAAAAACTACAAGAAGGATCTGGGCCATTTACGCAGGATACACCGCCATGTTGGCTGTCATACTCTACTTTTTAGGTATGCCGCTGTTCGATTCCGTTAATCACTCCATGACCGCCCTGGCAACAGGTGGGTTCTCAGTAAAGAATTACAGCATAATGACCTACAGACTAGAAGCTCACTACAACGCCTTCTGGCTTGAATTGGCGATAATGCCGTTCATGGTCTTAGGTGGTATATCATTCGCCATGCATCACCAACTATTCGTAGGTAATGTCAAAAGTTTCTTCGAGAACATCGAAGTAAAAGCGATCTTCATCATAATTTTCATATCCACAATCGTCCTAGCGATATCTCTCGGCATGACTTTCGACTCTTTTAGATACGGTTCTTTCCAGGTGATAACAGCTTTAACCGGCACCGGGTTCAATACTGCCCCTGTAGGCACGTGGACCGACTTCCAGAAGTTCATTCTCACCATCTTGATGATATTCGGGGGAGGCTATGGTTCGACAGCTTCAGCTCTAAAGCTCATCAGAGTAGTGATCATATTCTATGCACTTATATGGCTCGTCAGAGAACAGTTACTACCAGAATCCGTAAAACTACCCATGAAGGCGGGGAAAAACTTCTACCATCACAAAGAGATAATGGAGGTCGCCATCTACGCAGTGCTCTATCTGATCGTTCTTATAGGTGGATCACTGGTTTTCATGGCCGGAGGAGCTTCCGGAGTAGATGCTATGTTCGAAGTAGCTTCTGCAGAAGGTAACGTTGGACTCAGTGTAGGACTTACCAGCGCGACCATGCCACTGAGAGAAAAAATAGTTCTGATAATAGAGATGTGGGCCGGCAGATTAGAGATTTTCCCGGTTTTAGTATTCCTAACCGCCCCATTCAGAAAATACTGACGATCAAAGCCCTACCAGTCTTATAAAGAAACTATCTAGACCTGTCAGAAATAATATAATAGGAAATATCAGACAACCCATCATGTGGACTCTTTTTATCCCATAAAGTGGAGGTATCAAACCTATCCCAGTAGCTATCAGTCCTATCACTAGACCCATGGGGCCTGAAAAGATGAAGATCATAACGATAAGAAGACCGATTATGCCCTTGGATATCTTGCTGTATTCGATCTTCTGATGGATGCCGGAGAACAGTTTTCCAAATTCCAATGTGAGGATGAAAGCTACCGAGGAAGCGAGTATCATAGAGAAGACCAGCAGTGCCATGAGCGAAGGGAGGTTCCCAACCGGTGACCATTCTACGATGTTCGCTTCGTTTATCTTCAGGACCGCCTGCATGGCCCCGCTCCTGGCTTTCAATATGACGAACAGTGCAACCAATGTAAAGATCGCACATGACGTATCAACAGCAGATACCGCCATGATATACTCCCTAGCTTGTTTATCTTCATCCTCGTCCCCGCCGGAAAATATCGTGGTGACCGAAGTTGCAGCCGCGGCTGTTATCCCGGGTAGCCATCCCACGAGCCCCCCTGAAAAGGTACCGGATAGGATACCTCTAAATT
>CAZFVW010000073.1:0-5083 GCA_964522285.1 uncultured Thermoplasmata archaeon
TCAATCCGCGCCCCCGCGTGGGGGGCGACAATATGAGGGTAGCAGCAATTACATGCGAAGGCAGGAGGGCGACGAAAACTCTTGGGTCTACGAGATACCCGCACAGGGTGACACAGGAAATATACACTACTGGTTCAATATCACCACGAAATCCGGTGACCATTTTGCGTACCCTTCGGATTATTCTTCAGATACTGAGATATTCAGGGTAAGGGTGGTCGAAAAAACCAGCAGAGATTGGACCGACTGGACATACATCTTACCGGTGGGAGTAGTTCTCGTTATAGCCTTCATATTTCTAGAATGGATGAAAAGGAAGATACCGAAAAACTACGACGATGAGATGCAAAAGAAGGTCGAAGGAAAGGAGGATAGAAAACAGTATAAATTTTAGATCTTTAGATCTATAGATCAACCTATCTCTTGTGACTTTTCCTGTACCTTTTCCATATCTATGGAATAATAGATGTCCTTCCTTTTCTTCAAAAATCCCTTGGAATACAGACTGTTTATGCTGTTCTTAGCCACTCTGTCATTGACATTCAGGTTATGAGCCACCTGAGAGGGCATGATCTCCCCTACCTCGAATATAAGCTCGAAGATCTTCTTTATGAGCGGTGGTAGTTCTATGTTGGCTAGTACTTTATCGAAATGCATGTACTCGATAGGGGCTCTATCCTTCAGATCGGTATATGGAACATTGCAGAGTGGATGGGGTTTCTGCATATCTTTTATGGGGTCGATGATGTAAGGATATCTACCTTCTTTTGTATACAAAAACAGCCTCAACTCGAAGGGTATTATACCGTTTCTCATATCGTCCCAAACCTCGCTCAACTTCTTGAGTTTCGGGTCGTACTGCCTTGGTATCTCCCTGGCATGATGATACTGTGATTTTGTTTTGATAGATATTGGAACGAAGAAATCAGATATATATGCCCTGGCCATGACCTTCTCGCTCTTGGGAACCTTGGCGTTCCTCCATTTATCCAGCGAAGTGGGATCATAATCGAAGGTCTTGCTGACGCCCTTCCCGCCCTTCTCCATGATCTCTTTCGTAGGTCTAGAAAAAGCCCAGTTGTCGTCGATATTGGGTTTTAAGAATTTTATCTTGATCTTCTCCAGATGGTCTTCCAAGTAAAGAGCTTCCAATAAAGATGTGTATTCAACGCCGTTGACAAAATACTCTAAGGTTGAAAGGTAATTCACTTCGTCATTGTACCACTCGAACATACGTTTCCTGAGCTGTTTGAAGGCGTATTCGTCACGTTCTTCTTCCGGTGCAAACTCTAGGCAGCGTTCAAGCCTCTCTTTCACTGCATCACTTACCTCATCAACCATTTCCGTGGTTGAATGATAGTAGTTCATAAAGTATTTTTCTACGTTTTAACCCTCTAGAAGGAGGAAAGGTTTTATACCCTTATAATCTCGGAGAAAACATGGCTAAGAATCTACTCCTGGGTGTGGGCAACGATATAAGAGGGGACGACGCCGTCGGAGAACTGGTAGCACGTGAATTCGAAAACGAAAATTGGGACACCGAAGACTGCGGCTCTGTTCCTGAAAATTTCATACCACAGATAGAGAACGATGTATACGATGTCGTGGTGATAGTTGACGCTGCGGAGATGAAACTAGAACCCGGGGAGATGAGAGAAGTACCGAAGGATAGATTGAACGTCTTCACCATGAGCACACATGCTCTGCCATTATCGCTGGTGATGGAATTTCTAGAAGAAAAAGTCAAGGAAGTCCATCTGATCGGTATCCAACCCAAAGATATGGGATTAAAAGAGGGTATGACTGAAGAACTTATAAAAGCGAAAAACAAGATGATAGAGCTGCTGGAAAGCGGCGGCTGGCGGGATATCCCTTCACTATAGTGCCTACGATCCTATCAAACTACCCCTACTATCCTAACTTGATCGTTTTGGATCCTTTTCTATCTTTTTCTATCTATCACTTAGGTTCGATAACTAGATCATCCGCGTACTTATCCACACCTGCGATCAGGAATTCTTCAGTGAACTCAAAGCAGCTTTTTGGACAGATATCTGTACACTGGCCGCAGAAGGTACATCTCGAAACGTAGTGTTTTACTTTTTTCTTATCGCTATCAAAAACGAGAGCCTCTGAAGGACACACTTTAACGCATAGTTGACATCCGATACAAGCTTCCTCGTCATAATCCAGCTTACCGCGGAAATTTTCCGGGATCTCTACGGGTGGGTTGATCTGCAACTGCCCGCTCTCGATCAATCGAGCTGCTTCATGCATGTTATCGGGCGTGTACTTAACGGGGAAAGGATTCGTCGCTTTCTTGGTCAGGAGCTGTTTTATCAGTGTGTAAATAGTTGATGTTGGCATATCTTTTTCACCTCTATATCACAAAACCAGATCCTCCCAGGAGCACCAGTAATGTGCCAAGAAGACCAACGATGGTCATCGGGACCCAATAGAAGTAACTAGCTTTGTTTATCTGGAATCTTGCGAATGCGACCCTAACGACTGAAACCGCTGCATATATCACTATCAGAAGCTTGAGTAAATAAAATGCTATATCCGCTAAGATCTCACCCAAAGTCATCCCCATGCCGGATACCTCCGGACCACCTATCGAATACCAGTGTGATAATCCATGGGGGAAGAATAGCGCTATCAATAAGGTTCCAACGACTATCATCTTGACCACATCCGCCAGGTAGAAAATACCTAGGTTCCTACCGGAATATTCCACAAAAAGCCCTCCTGCGAGTTCCGTCTCCGCTTCAGCTTGATCGAATGGTACCTTTGAAAGTTCACCAGGTATAACAGAGATTAGTGCCGCTAGGATCATCAAGAAACCCATCGTTCCCATCATGCCCACTTCTCCCCATATAGGGTTGAAGGCTATCGTTTTCATTGAAAATGAACCTAGTTTCCATGCGATGGTCACTGCTGCAATAGCTAAGGGGAATTCGTAGCTCATCATCAATACCAGTTCACGCTGAGCACCTACCGTAGCATATGGTGAACCAGAAGATAATCCTCCGAAAGCCAAAGCCACCGCAGGTATCGCAAGAAGGTACAATATAAGGATCAGATCGCCGTAACCTTCCATAACCGGTTCGAAGGGACCTAACGGCAGATAAAGTAAAGCTACCAGGGGTGCGATCAGCGCCACCAGCGGTGCTAGATTGAAAAGCCACGGTACCGCGTTATCCGGTACTATGGTCTCCTTCATGAATAGTTTTTTCAAATCTCTGAAAGGCTGTGTCCAGGGCGGACCTATCCTACTCTGCATCCAAGCTGTTATCTTCCTGTCAAAACCTTTGTATAGAAGACCCAAAAAGATCCCTATGAAAGACAATACCAGCGTCAATATCACCTTGACACTCCATATCTGAACCAGCTCAAGATTCATTCTATCCCTCCGAGTATCCTCTTGGTCTTTTCAATACTCAGTTCGTGCAGTTCTTCGTGAGTGTAAGAGTTCCTATCTCCAGAATTGATCTCGACGATCTCCGCCCTATCCATACATCCTATACATGGATCTATGCAAGCAGCTATTATCGGAATGTCCGCTATCTGCTCGCCCATGAACATTGGGGCGTAAGTCGCTAGATTATTGTAGGTCGAAGCTCGGACCTTCCATGAACCTAATTCTTCTCTGCCTTCGTCCAATCTTACGTAATGGAATGCCTCACCACGGGGTGCCTCGATACGGCCTATCCCCTCGCCGTCGGCTTTTTTGAGCTTGTTCAGTAACGCAGCAGCATTAGGTTCGCTGTTTATATCTCCCTCGGGCATCTGTTCCATACACTGCCTCATGATATCGATAGATTGAACCACTTCTTTCAATCTGACCAGCGTCTTGCAGAAAACATCGCCTGTATTCTCGTATCCATACTTGGAGGGTATCTCGTAATCAATATCAAGGTCTCCGTAGGCTGAGTAGGGCTGGTCAATACGTACATCTTTCTTAACTCCAGATCCTCTCACTGTTGGTCCTACACCACACAATTCTAGTGCATCCTTCTCGGTGAGTATACCAACATCTTTTGTTCTCAACCTGATGCTGGGGTCGCCTAGAAAGATATCTTCCAATTTATCGTAAAGTTCCTCGTAGTAAGTGAAGGTCTCTTCCATCTTGGGGTACATGTCCTCGGTTATATCTCTTCTAACTCCACCGATAGTCCACATGGCGTAATTTACACGGTTTCCCGCTATATATTCAAGCAGATCCATGACCTTCTCACGTATCTTCCATGTAAAATGAAGATGTGTGTCGAATCCGATCTCGTGAGCGGCTACACCTGCCCACAGCACGTGGGAATGGACCCTCTCCAGTTCAGCCATTATAGCTCTTATGTACATAGCTCTTTCAGTAGGGACTATACCTGCAGCGTGTTCAACAGCCGTTGTATACATATGCTGATGGACTATAGAACATATACCACAGATCCTCTCGGCCAGCGGTATCACTTTCATGGGATTCCTGTGCATCCCCATGAATTCTATACCTCTGTGGTTCATGCCTGGGTGCGCGTCGGCACCGACTATCTCTTCGCCGTCCAACCTGAAATTGATCATGAACGGCTCTTTAAGCGCTGGGTGTATCGGACCTATCGGTACATCGTAAGTAGTTTCTTTAACTTCTTTTTCAGAATCAGTCATCCGAATCACCTCCTTTACGGGTATTCTTGGCGGTCGGGGTCACTGGAGCCTCCTCAGGATCGTGAGTGTATCGGGAATCCTCTTCCATACCTGTTTCATCCCACCGCCACGGATATTTATCTTCAGGGTAGTTCTCATCCAACCACAATCTCCTGTCGTCGGGTATATCTATTACATCTACCCCTAGGAACTCCTGCTTCTCTCTCTCGGTTGTTATCGCCCCTGGCACAAGATCTGTGATAGTCGGTATCGTCAGATCATCCTTCGGAAGTTCCACTTTGAAGGTGACCGTGGTCTCTTCTCCCGGATATCCGAAATTTATCTCGAAGTGATAGTTCAACTCGACGTAATCACCCCTATCCGAACCAGATGCCACTGAAAGGTGGGGCACCTGGATCTCTGAGATAGCTTCGACGGCATCTCTGAA
>CAZFVW010000073.1:5093-8513 GCA_964522285.1 uncultured Thermoplasmata archaeon
ACTTTTCTTTCTCAACTTTTATCCAAACGAACTTTATAACGTTCTTCTTAACTCCTTTCTCTAATACCTGTGTACTATAATCAGTGATGGAATCCCCCAATCTATCTCTGAAGAATTCCTCTATATCGTCCATACTCATTGGGAGGTCGATCTCGGTCATCTATTATCACCTCTTAATTTTTCAAGATGGAGCCATGCTTCCTTGACCCCATTTATAACGTTCTCAGGTCTAACCGGGCAGCCGTTGACGTAGATTATGTGTGCTTCGTCGGGTAGAAGCGTGTCGATGGGACCTTCTATCGCATAGCTGTCGTAGAAAACACCCGTAGTGCTGCCGCAGTTACCTATTATCATAACGACTTTAGGATCCGGTGTCTGCTCGTAGACCCTCAGTACTCTTTCTTTCATCTTCTTCGTAACAGGGCCAGTGAACAGCAGTACATCCGCGTGTCTTGGAGAACCGACCAGTTTGATACCGAACCTCTCGGTATCGTACCTCGGTGTCACTGCGGCTACTATCTCTATATCACAGCCGTTGCAAGAACCGCTGTTCAAGTGGAAAACCCATAATGCCTTGTCGAAAGTCTTTGAGAGTTTCATATTATCTACCATCCTCCAGTGATAAGTATACGAAGAACAATATCACTGCCAGTGTAAAAATGAAGAAGAATATTATCTGGCTTATCTCTCCGATCATCATGAATACCAGTGTGCCGGCGAGGGCTATAACAACCCAATACACGTAGTCGTTTATTACACCAGTGTGACCCTTGACGATCCTATCGAAGTACTTCTCTAAAGAATTTGTAAAGCCCCAGAATAGGTTGTCTCCGCCTACGTGTATCTTACTTACATCCGTAGGGGGTGGATTACCTGATATGAAGGGTTGTCCCTTGTATTTCGTCTTGGTATAGGAAGAATTACCCATCATATACAACATATATGCTACCAGTGAAGTCAAGGCGATAACAAGCAGGAAAGCCAGAGGGCTCCAGATACCCTCAAGATTGAAGTACCACATCTAGATACCTCCCAAGGCTCTTACAGCCGGTCGAACTACTTCAGTCACTACGAGATCCGGGAACAGGGTGAAAAATACGACTATCACGGTCAGTATTACCATGCCTGCCAGCATGCTTTTGGGAACTTCACCGACGGAGAGTCCTTGATCTGGTCCCAAAAATATGTTGAAGAACGCTTTTCCGATTATCGCCAGCGTCATTATACTTACAACTAATGCGATTATCGCCAGTATCGGATTGAACATGTATATCGATTCGTAGATCATTATCTTGGAACTGAAACCCGATAAAGGCGGTACTCCTGCTATCGAAAGTCCGCCTATCAGGAAGAATATCGTGGTGTAAGGCATGGTATGTGCCAGACCGCCTAATTTGTTCAGATCACGAGTACCGGTCGCGTGGTACACAGCTATAGCGGAAAGGAACAGCAGTGCCTTGTAGACTCCGTCGTTTAGCATGTGGAAAAGACCTCCTTTCATGGCCAATGTTCCGACCCCGCTGAAACCTTCACCGGTCAAAGTGGTCAAACCCACTCCAACAGCCACCATCATGTAACCTACCTGAGAAATAGAAAGGTAGGCTATCAGACGTTTGATATCGCTTTGGGTCAGGGCCATTGTGACACCGACGAACATCGATAGAACACCGAATATGATTATCAACGTTCCGACCATGGTGGGGGCCATAGAAACTCTGAACACCGTGAATATTATCCTGAACAGAACGAAAAGTGATCCCAAGCTGGTGATAGCGATGAACGGTGTAGCGGGACCCGGGGCTTCTGTATATGCATCGGGTGCCCACATATGCATGGGTACGCTGCTGGCTTTCATGGCGAATACTATCAGCAGTAGACCGAGTGCAAGCCTATCTATGAACGTCATCTGGATACTCGCGCCCAGAAGGGTGAAGTTCAATACACCGTACTGGCCGTAGAGAAGACCGATGGAGAACAGCACCAAAAGACCTCCTACAACACTCAATATCATGTATTTTAGGGCGGCCTCGACGCTTTTACCTCGGAAGTTCGTGAATGCGATCAATGCACAGGAAGCTATGGAAGTGACCTCGAACCAGACGAACAAGTTGAAGAGGTCTCCGGTGAGCACCATCCCGTTTACACCCGCTAGAGTGAGAAGGAATAGTGTGTAGAACTTCTCCATGCTGGAATATCCTTTCATGAATCCAAATGAGTATATACCTGCTCCTACAGCAGCTATTATTATGGTTATCGTGGCTAGTACCGAGAATCCATCAGCCACGAACAATATCCTGAAAGTAGAATATGTTCCACCGCTAGGCGTGCTGGCACCGAAAACGTATGTCCATCCTCCTTCGATCCATACTTCATAGGCCATCACACCAACGAAAAGTGCTGTCAGAGACAATCCTAATAAGAAAAGAATATCTCTTAGATCGTCTGATATCTTATTGACCAACGGTGTTAAGAAAGCGAATAAAAGAGGTATACCTAGGATCAGCGTTGGCGAATGGGTTACAAGGTCTAAACTCATTCTCTGCACCTCCTTATATCTTCAGTATTAACGCTTCCGTAATGCCTTTTTATCATCATAACGAAAGAGAGCATCAAAGCGGTTGTAGCAACACCGATAACGATGCTGGTAAGTGTCAGTGCGTGGGGCGTCGGCATGACCATCCCCTCGCTGGGAGCACTGGTCCATATAGGGGCTACCTCATGACTCCTGTAGGCTAATGAAACTAAGAATAGATTAGCAGCGTTCTCCATCAGCGTTATTCCCATTATCAATTTGATCATATTCTTCTTGAACATCACCGTGTAAAGCCCTATAGCTAGAAGGGCGACGACTATCAGGAAGGGGGCGTGGGTCGTCCATATATTCATTCTTCCACCTCCGGTATATCCTTTTTCATCTCATCCAGTGAACCGCTGTGCATTGCCATGGTGTAAAGTATAAGGCTGAGAGCTGCGATGACTTCTATTCCGACCATGATGTTCATCAGAGTGACGGTCCCACCTGTGTTGATATAACCAGGATTTATCCCTGAAGGTACCGTTCCTCCGAACAATCCTCCTTCTCCGGCCAGGAAATTGTAGAACATCGTGGAACCGAGTCCCATGAACGCTATCAATATGAACATGGTCAGGCCGGTAGATTCCATGGCCGATAACGTTCCTTTATGTCTGTCCATTACTCCATAGGCCACTATCAGAAGAGCTACCGAAGAAGCGACTACAGCTCCACCCTGAAATCCTCCACCAGGTGTCAGATGTCCGTGAAGTATTAGGTATACGCCGTAGATTACGATGGGTACTACCATCACGTCAGCGACCGTCCTTACAACTCTAGACATACGCCAATTCATCTATAGCACCCCCTCATCTTCTTCTTTCTTACCCTTCTTCACTTCTTTCATC
>CAZFVW010000074.1:0-8411 GCA_964522285.1 uncultured Thermoplasmata archaeon
AAGACGGAGCGGATTATACACCGTGCATATATCTAACGAACTCTGGTAAACCCCGCGGCGAAGCTACAATCGAATGGGAACTCACAAAAGGTGAGAATAGGTTGGTAGAAAAGGGAGAGTTCCAGGAAACTGTAGATGGGAGGTCAACGGAAGAAGTCACCTTCGATTTCACCACAGAGGGAGACGAAGAACACACTTTGAAGATCGATGTGTATTACGATGGGGAGAAGGCGGATTATTACCAGAAAAATATATACCCCTAAAACAGTTGACTCTTTCAGATATAATCAGACATCACGATCAGGTGTTAATCATGTATGATATAGGATCGATAAAAGCGAGAGAGATAATAGATTCGAGAGGGAATCCGACTGTCGAAGCCATAGTTGAAACATCTTGCGGTGTAGGAAAAGCAGCTGTTCCATCGGGTGCTTCTACCGGATCCAGGGAGGCTTTAGAACTAAGAGATGGGGGCGAGAGATACCGGGGAAAGGGTGTTTTGACGGCGGTCAATAATATAGAAAACCAGATCGCTGATGCATTGATAGGAATAGATATAAGAGATCAATCAAAGATTGATAGGACGATGCTCGACTTGGACGGGACGGATGACAAGAGTGGATTGGGAGCAAACGCTATCCTGGCGGTATCTTTAGCTTCTGCTAGAGCTGCTGCTTCATCGCTTGATTTGCCGCTTTATCGATATCTGGGCAGACCGAACGACTACGTGCTTCCGGTCCCGTTCATGAACGTGCTCAACGGTGGCGAACATGCTGGAAATGACCTGGATATACAGGAATATATGATCGCACCCACCATAGCAGATAGTTACAGCGAAGCTCTAAGAAAAGGCGTGGAGATCTACCACAAGTTAGGAGAGATAATCGAAGTCGAATACGGTCCATCTGCAACTAATATAGGTGATGAAGGTGGATATGCGCCGCCCCTCGAAGATCCGTTCAAACCGTTCGATCTGATATCTGACGCTATCGAGGAAGCAGGCTACTGGGGTGAGGTTCACCTCGCTTTGGACGCCGCCGCTTCAGAATTTTACCAGAACGGTTCTTACAAGTTTGCTGGAGAAGATTTCTCATCGGATGACATGATAGACTTCTACAGAGAACTGCTCGATAAATATCCTATAATCTCATTTGAAGACCCATTATCTGAAGACGATTGGAGTGGGTTCATCGAGATGACCAACCGGATGGGTTCGGATATCCAGATAGTCGGTGACGATCTTTTCGTTAGCGATCCAGATATCATACGAGAAGGAATAGATAGAGGGGCTTGTAACTGTGTGCTATTGAAAGTTAACCAGATCGGAACCCTTACGGAAGCTATGAACGCAGCGTCTCTTGCTACAAAGAACGGGTACGGTGTGCAGGTATCCCACCGTTCCGGGGAGACTCCCGACACTTTTATCGCCGACCTTGCGGTAGCGATCTCGAGCGGCCAGATAAAGACAGGCGCACCGGCAAGGGGTGAACGCGTTGCTAAATACAATAGATTACTGGAGATAGGGTCTGAATTGGGAGAGATAGCTGAATACGGCGGTCACAGAAAGGGTTAGGATTTTCACATCAATACAATAAAAAAGAACCAGAGAAGCACGAACGATAATAAAAGAGCAACGATAGTGATCGGCAATCCGAGTTTTGTGAACTCCTTGAAAGATATCGGATAACCCAACTTCTCAGATATATTTGCTACGATGAGATTTGCCGGAGCGCTGATGAGCGTCCCGTTCCCTCCAAAGCAAGCTCCCAAAGAAAGTGCCCACCATAGTGGATTTATAGGGTAACCACCTCCGATATCAGTATTATTTATGAAGATAGAAACAGCAGGTATGAGGGTTATTGCTGCAGGGATGTTACCTACACCCATGGCAAAGAATCCACTCACGAAAAGGATGATGAACATCGCCAAAAGTAAACTATGTCCACTGGCAGCCTGGATCTCCATGGCGATGATCTCTATAACTCCGGCCTTTTCCAACCCACCTATCAGGATGAATAGACCCGCGAAGAATAACAGCGTATCCCAGTGAACATGTTTAAGAGCTTGTTCAGGTTCTGTCAGGGTGATAAGCAACAATAAGCTGGCACCTAGCAAAGCCACTACCCAGGGTTGTAAACCTATCATGTGGTGTATAGTGAACAAAATCATGGTTATCAAAAGAACGAGTAATGTTTTTTTGAGGAGTCCATAGTTCGTTATCTTATCGCTTTCATCCATCTTACATATCTCTTCAAAATTTTTCATATCACTGTTGATGACATCGTGGAAAACTATCTCGAATATGAATAGAACCACGAACAATACGATGATAACTATAGGTGCCAGGTAGATGATGAATTGTAGGAAATGGATATTCGCGGCGCTCCCTATCATTATGTTGGGAGGGTCACCGATAAGCGTCATGGTGCCGCCGATGTTCGACGAGATAACTTCCGTCATCAAGAAGGGTATCGGGGTTATGTTAAGTTCCTTGGCTATGGTGATCGTTACCGGGGCCATCAGTAAGACCGTGGTCACATTATCTAGAAATGCGGAAGTAAAAGCCGTAACCAAAACGAAAAGAGCCAATAAACGGTAATAACTTCCCTTGGATAATTTCGCGGTCCTTATAGCGAGGTATTGAAAGAAACCAGTTTCTCCCAGGAGCCCGACCAATATCATCATGCCCAAAAGCAGACCGATGGTGTTGAAATCGATGTAATCGATGGCAGTTTCTGGGTCGTAGAAACCCATAGTGGCTCCTAATAATATCATACCTATAGCACCAGACATGGCGGCTATGGTCCTGTGTATTTTCTTACTGATTATTCCGTAATAGGTAACGATAAATAAAATAACAGAAAGGATTATGGCATAATTCAATTCAATCACCAGACATTATAAATTTGAGAAATACACCCTCATTTATAATCTCGGTTTTGGAATCAATATTCAACATATGAGGTCTTCTGAACCGGGATATAGCCTTACTGGACTCGAGTATGCTGAGCATATTAACTTGTTATCATTATGAATGTGATATATACATATTACTCAAATATCACGGCTGACTCAAAGATCGATCTAGATGAAAATATGTCTCCTCAATCTCCGACCATCAAGAACGGTGTGTCACTCTCTGCGATGAGTTCTTTTTCGATACCGCTCAGTGCCAATTTCGGATATATCGATTTGAGTTTGTATAATAGTCCGCCCCTACCCCGGCTGCCCACCATGAAATCGAATTTCTTGGACATCTCTAGTATCTTCTGGTCCGAGGCGTTCTTATCTACGATCAATTTGTAATCGATACCGTCCTTTTGCGCTCTTCTTTTGATCCTCCTTTCAGAGGCCCCCGGATCTTTGCTCCCTACATGAAAAGTTGTCAAACTAGCCCCGAAGTATGATGCCAGTCCGACTGCTATCATCGTAGCATCTACGGAGTAACTGCTGAATGTCGTTGGGTTGAAGATAGTTTCCGGTACTTTCAGAGCGCACCTGCAAGAAAATATCAAGGAGGGTATATCAGTCACTTGGAGTGAATGAAGAGCCGTTTCTCCGATGTGAACCTTCTGTGAACCAACTTTTGAGTGAGTCGCCATAACCAATATATCTATCTGTTTCTCTGAGATATACCTCAATATCTCTTTGGAAGGTGTTCCAGCGGGCATGGCTGTTTTTATATCCGAGATACCCATGTCCTCCAGTATTTCTTTACCGTTTTCGAGGGCTTCTTTAGAGATATCAGTAAGTTTAGAATGCATCAAAGAAGTCTGGGGTATGCTGCCGTCGCTTGTATTTATGACATTCATCAGGTGAAAATCTGAATAAGGAAATAAAGTTGCAGTATACTGAATAGCATTCTTTATCAGAGGTGAATTATCCGTCGCTATAAGGATCCTTTCGAACATAACTGCCGATTGCCCCATAACATTAAGTGTAAATAGTTTTTTCGTTTAATTCTATTGTTTTTTATAAAGAAAGAGTAGGAACAGATAGTAAGAGCACATAGTAACGATAAACCCAAAAATATAAAAAGGAAAGCTGATATATTAGTAAATGATATATACTAGCAGTTGAATAATTAAAAGCAACTAAAAAACAAAGGTGGAGAATATGGCAAGAAATAGTCTCACGAAAGAGCAAGAAGAATTGGTCGATAGACTTATCAGAGCAGGCTTACAGAAAAATATTGCAAGGACCCTGGTATATGTTGCCAGTAAGGACGAAACTAAGAGTCGAGAGATCGAATCAGCGACGGACCTTAGGCAGCCAGAAGTGTCCATAGCTATGCAGGAATTGAGAAATAGGGGATGGGTGACCAAGAGAGATATAAAGAAGGAAGGGAAAGGTAGACCTGTTCACGGTTACTCTTTAGACAAACCTATCGCAGATATAGTCGATGAGATCGGTAAGAAAGAACAAGAGAGAATAGATGAGATCGAGGAAAACTTGGATAAGATAAGAGATCTGACGAGCTCAATCTTTTGAAATCTCTTCAAAACCCTCTTCTTTTCCTATTATTATTTTATCGGCCATGTTTACAAATAATCCGTTTTCAACAACACCTGGTATGCTGTTCAATTTCTGGGAGAGCTTGTAAGGATATTCTATCTCGTCGAATTTACAATCTAATATGTAATTATGATTGTCGGTCATATATACTTCGTTCTGGTGCATGCGGAGGTTAGCGGTGCATTCTAATTCTTCGACACTCCTGATCACTGCACCTGGGCAGAACGTGACTATCTCAACGGGAAGTGCAAAATCCACACCCAATATATCGACCATCTTGGTGGGGTCGACTACGATGATCTCTTCTTCAGAATGGTAAGCAACTATCTTTTCTCTCAACAATGCCCCTCCACCGCCCTTGATTATATTCAGATGAGGGTCCACTTCATCGGCTCCATCGATTGTAAGATCAAGAATATTATGTTCATCTAGAGTCGTCAAAGGGATATTCAGGCTCTTTGCTTGCGTTTTCGTAGCTTCGGAAGTGGGGACAGCCATTATATTCAGTTTTTCCTCTCTGATCCTCTCTCCGATCCTTTCGATGGCGTGTTGTGCTGTAGAACCGGTTCCAAGTCCGATGACCATACCGTCTTCAACGTATTCCGCGGCTCTCCTCCCTGCATTCTTCTTTTGAACTATCATATATAGTGTAATAAAAAGAAGGTATATAATTTTTTCAATCGTAGAGTTCTTCTTCGATCAATTCTACTATCTGCGATACAACATACTCGTTGATCTTCCGACCTTCTTCTTTTGTGGCCTTGCCGGCGTCACCTCTCATACCTTCGTCCAAATATGAACTGTAATCACCGATCACCTTGAATTTCGGATACTTTACGTTTGTTTTAGGTCTATCATCTTTTACCAATTCGGGCGAGATGTCCAATATCCTAGATGTTTCTATCTCTCCTCCATGCCCGTCGGTATCTGGAACCTCATCCCCTTTGAAATCGTAAGCGTAGTGGTAATCTGAAAGGAGCAGCACATCTATTTCATGCTCCTCTAGAACCTCCTCCACAGCTAATCGTAGAGCCATCAAGTGAGAACTACCCGCATGTCCCGAGATCAGGGCGAATTTCTTGAACCCTTGTTCGGCCAACCCTACGATAATATCTTTAACTACGGACCTCAAACCGTCGAAGGAGATAGATAAAGTCCCCTGGAGATGTGATGTCGCTCTGCAGTGCCCGTAGTTCAATACCGGGGCTATCACGGAGTTCCTTCCTGTTTTTTCTGCCACCTTCTCAACAACGTGTTCTGCCTGGATCGTGTCTGTACCGACCGGGAGGTGCTTACCGTGTCCCTCGCTTATTCCCAGTGGAAAAAGAAGCAGGAGGTCTGAAGGATCGTCTAGGTCATCCATGGTCATATCGTTAAAGTATCTATAACCTTCTTTCATGAGTATCAGAACGATAATCTCAGAGGGTCTAATCAACTTTTTGTCCATTTTGTTCAGGGTCAGTTCTATAAAGAAATATGACCTGAGCACCTAATAATTTAAATATGATGACCTATTCATCGCAAATAGTTAGGTGTAAAAGATGGCTAGATTCCCAGAAGCAGAGAAGAGATTGTTACACAAGAAGATATGCATGAACTGCTATGCCAGTAATCCAGTCAAGGCTACTCAGTGCAGGAAATGCGGTAAGAAAAAACTGAGGATGAAAGCCAAAGAGAGCCGAAGATTATAGTCTCGGTTCTTTTCAATTCGATTCTTTATTCTTTTATCCCTTTATTTTATTCTTCAATCTTCAATATTGTTATCGTTATTATTTACTATCTTATTTACTATTATCTTTCGAAGGGCAGTCAGGATTAGGGCAGAGTTCCCACGGAGGTTTTCCTTTCTTGATTATCTTTATCAGAGGTGCCCCACATTCTGAACATTTGTCACCTTCGTAGATCACTTTACCGTTCTGAGGTAGAGGATAAGTCTGTTTACAATCGGGATAATTTGAACAACCGATGAACCTTTCACCGCAGTAGGAACGTTTCTCTCTAAGATCACCACCACATTTGGGACATTCTCCCCTGTATCTTTTATCTTTACTGTATTTGCAATCTAGATCAACGCAGAGTTCCTCCGAGTCACCGTGATAATATATGTTTATCTTGGGGGCTCCGCATTCCGGGCATTCTTTTCCGGCCGGTTTGATCTTACCTGTCTTAGGTATCCTGTAAGTGTTCTTACAATCGGGATAGTTGGAACATCCGACGAATCTTCCGTTCTTTGATTTTCTCAGAACCAGTGTTTCTCCACATTCCGGACATTCTCCTACAGCTTCTTGTTTCCTGAAATTTTTCTTCAGTTCTTTACCGATTTCTTCTTTTTCCTTTTCAAGATCTTCTAGGACGTCTTCAAGCATCTCCCTCGATTCGCTGATGACTTTATCTTTTTCTATCTCACCTTCAGCTATCCTCTGCATATCCTCTTCGAGGGTCTTCGTCATGTCTGGTTTCGTGACCATATCGGCATGACCCTCGAGAGCATCTACGACACCTTTCCCGGAATGTGTTGAACGGGGTGTTTTACCGGATAAGAAACCCCGATCGTAGAGTTTTTGTATGATGTTGTGTCTAGTACTTTTTGTACCCAGGCCCAATTTTTCCATCTTTCTGATCAACCCACCCTGACTGTATCTTCTCGGAGGTTTGGTTTCGTCCTCTGTAAGATCGGTTCCGGTCACAGGGACATGTTCACCGTCGTCCAACTCTGGAACGACCGTTTCATTGACTCTATAATATGGATAATACTTGATCCAACCCTTCTCAATTATCTCGTATCCTTTGCTGAAGAATTTTTCATCTTTGATCTTAAATTCAGCATCCCTCTGTCTCGCTTTGGCCTTGGGGGACACGGTAGCCATGAATCTTCTAAGTACAAGTTCATATATCTTCCAATCTCGCCCCTTGAGGTCTTTTTTAGTTGCGGGTCTTATCGGGTAGATAGGAGGATGGTCCTTGCTTTTCTTTTTTCCTCGAGATGCACTGATCTTCTTCTGTTCTAATATCTCAGCTATCTCATCGGATAGTTCTGAATCCTTGAGCTTTTCCAGGTGATTGCGGTACTTCAAACTGCTCGGATAAACCGTGTTCTCAGTACGTGGGTATGATATCCATCCAGCGGTGTACAAGTTCTCGGCAGTACGCATGGCCTGCGATGCGCTCATCCCTAATTTCGTAGCTTCGGATAAGAATTGGGTGGTGTTGAAAGGAGGCAGCGGCCATCTCTCCTTTATTTCTTCCTGGAAACTGACGGTCAAAGCTTCGTCTGCATCTTCTACTTTCTCGAATATCTCTTCCGCTCGCTCTTCGTCCCAAATCTTATCTTCTTCATATTTAGCTTCGAATTCTACATCCTTTTCTAGGATAGCGGTTATCTTCCAGTACGGGTCTGGTTCGAAGTCTTCTATCTCTTTATCTTTATCTACTACCAATGCGAGGGTAGGGCTCTGAACTCTGCCCGCAGAGATGAAATTACTTCCGTACCTTCTCGCTGCTTTCGATAGAAAACGGGTCATTACCGCGCCCCAAGCTAGGTCTACTAGCTGTCTAGTATCAGCTGATTCAGCAAGATTTACATCTACATCTGTAAGATTAGAAAAAGCACGTTCTATCTCGCCCTTGGATAAAGAACTGAAATGAGCCCTTTTAATAACAAGTTCAGGGTTCTTTACAGTGAGAAGTTTAACAGCTTCAAAACCTATCAATTCACCTTCTCTATCATAATCGGTAGCCACGATAGCCATATCGGCATCTTCGCCTTTTTTCCTAAGTAAAGATACGATATTCGATGCGGTGATCTCTTTCTCTGGTTCTACGTTTACAAGCTCTGATTCTTCGACTTTATTCCACTGGTTATATTTGTCAGGATAATCGTACTCGACGATATGTCC
>CAZFVW010000075.1:0-8226 GCA_964522285.1 uncultured Thermoplasmata archaeon
ATAGACGAACTGCAGGACCTAAAAAGAAAGGATGCCTTATCCCTTTCAAAAAAGTACGATATCGTCACTGTTAAAAAGAGCAGAGACGAAGGGGTCATAGAGGCGGCTGAAGTCCTAGACGCAGTAATAGTCACGAACGATAGAGAACTGAAGGAGAAAGCAAGGGATAAAAAGATACCTGTGGCATTTTTAAGGGGCAAAAACCATCTAGAATTACTTGGAGAAATCTTATAAAAAACCATTTCTTTCTTTTCTTTGATATGGGTAAAAGTACAGATTACAAAGATGAAAGAGAAACGTTAATACTCGAAGGTAGAGTGGCATCCGGATTGAAGGAAGGCAAATATTTTCTTTCCAAGGAAAGATATCGTAAACAGTTCATAGATAAGATGGATATCGATCCTGTCGAAGGTACGTTGAATGTAGAATTGAATGATGAAAATAAGGATGATTACCTCTCTCTTATGAAAGAGAACGGTTACAAAATAGAGGGTTTTGAAGAGGGTGGGAAAAAATATGGGGATGTCAAAGCTTTTGATGCATCCATATCTGAAGTTAGATGTGGTGTCATAATCCCTCATCGATCGGATTACGAAAAAACGGTAGAAGTGATATCAGATCATAAATTAAGAGATAAATTAAGCCTCTCTGACGGGGATACGGTAAGAATCAAAGTGTTATTGAACGGTTCTTAAATCGATCATCGCTTGTATCGTATCAAGGCTAAAATTCTCTTTCTACGTACTTCAAGGCACTCTCGAAAAGCGGTTTTCCATCACCATAATATTCTAACCCCTCATCACCTTTTCTAGTCCAATCGGGATGTGTATGCTTGTGGAAAGCTCTTTCAGGATGAGGCATCAAACCGAGGACGTTCCCCTTTGGATTACAGATACCTGCAATATTTTCTATAGAACCGTTAGGATTCCATGGATATTCTGGTTCAGAACCATCAGGGTTTGTATAGCGGAAAACTATCTGCTCGTTTTCCTTCACTTTCTCTAGAGTTTCATCAGACTCAAAAACAAGTTTACCCTCAGCGTGTGCACTTGGAAACATGACGGTTTCATCTCCTAAGAAATTTTGTGTGAAACAGCACTTTTCATTTTCTTCTACCTGTAATAATGTAGGTCTACATTCGAACTTGTTACTGTCGTTCGTAGCGAGCACCGCAGTAGGTACATCTGTCATGCTCTTTTGTAAAGCAGGTAGTAATCCCATCTCAACGAGAACCTGGAATCCATTACATACTCCTAGAACCGGTTTACCATCCCCGACAAACTTTTCGATTTGTTCCTCCATGGCACTCTTCATCCTAGCTCCGAATATAGCACCTGCCCGGATGTAGTCACCCGCTGAGAAACCACCGGGTATCATCAATATCTGATAATCTTCAAGGTCTCTCTCTTCATCTTTATTAACATCTATACCTAAGAACTGCTTTAGATGAACTTTCTCAGCCTGGGCACCTAGATCTTTCCAAACTTGGTGCGATTCTTCCTCACAGTTGGTCCCTTCGATTCGAAGCACGGCGACTTTGATATCTTCTCGGTTCAAGTTTATCTCCTGTTACGTGAAATGAAAACCCATAATAAACATTTTCTGTGCTAGACTCAAAAAAATTGAAGTTCAAGGCAGAAAGTATATATTATAAACGCCATTAGTGGATAAATCCCAAAGGGGCCATGGGGTAGCTTGGTCGATCCTTCGGCGTTTGGGACGCTGGTACCCGAATTCAAATTTCGGTGGCCCCACCATCATTCTTTTTTTGATCTAGTCCTCATCAGGTTTAGATTTGAAAATTTTAGAATTTTTAAAATCTTCCATGATCTCCTTGGGCTTTCTTGGTGTATCGAAGACTCCGTACTCTTCCCCTCTCTTCATCATCATCTTGAATTCGTCCTTCTTCCAATCGATGTGTGAGCGTATATCTTCGATCCTTTCAAGGTCTTCATCTTTTACAGTATCTACTATCTCACCGGGTTTACCTCTCACTACAGATCTTTCCGGGATATCCATATCTTCGGGAACGATGGTGTCACCCGCGATTATAGATTCTTTACCTATCTTCGCGCCCTCCAATATTACCGCATTCGTTCCTACAAAAGATTCCTCACCTAGTCTACAGCCTTTCAATCTTGCATTCGGAGATATGAAGGACCCATCTTCTATCTTTGTTTCGTAACCCTCTATCCCTTCCACTTTTGATTTGTGGAGCATGAAAACGTTCTCCCCGATCTCTACATCTGATTTCGAGCTATCGATCATCGTTCCATCTCCAAGAAAAGAACCCTCGCCTAACATTACATCTCCGACTATCCTGGCGGTCGGATCCAAAAAGTATGATCTGTCTTCTGAATCTCCGTTTTCTAGGAAACGCTCCAATTCTTCTGTCATGGTTTGCAATCCGTTACTATCGTTAAAAACGTTACGGGTGGTTGGTGGCGATTTGATTTAATTGACCTCAAGAAGTGTCTTTCCTCATGATCCCAGATATAAAGTGAGTTACCAATTTTTACTCACTATGTTCGAAAAATGCGGGTGCCGGGATTCTGTTCAGAATCAAAGATTCTAAACGCTCGCAGAAACAAGTTCTGCTCGTGAACCCAGGTCAAAAAATAAGTAAAATGTAGCGTTAGTCGGAATTTCTTCCGAAATTCCAACAACGCATTTTCCTCACGATGTTCGAAAAATGCGGGTGCCGGGATTTGAACCCAGGTCACAGCCTTGGCAAGGCTGAGTGATACCAAACTACACTACACCCGCAATAAGGAGTAGTTACGACTTCTGAGGGTGTCAACAATCTATCCCAACGGACACCCGTTTAACTGACACAGTAAGGGAGTAATAATATGGAATTAATAAACGTTTTCCTAAAAACTCTCGATATTTTATCAATAATATTCATCAAGACCCTCTGATCGACTCTCGACATGATTCGACCATGGATTGATCTCCTGCCTTTTCAAAAATTTCCATAGCCTTTTTTAGGTAGTCGTCTGCCTGCGTACTTCCTCTCTCTTTAAGCCAGTTAGCATAATCGTAGATTATCTTCCCATCCTCCTCTAAAACTCTTGAATAATCTACGCCTATCTCGGGTTCTTTTTCTATTATATCGATAAGATTATCGAGTATCTTGAAAATCTTGCAAACCGAGTTCTTATTCTCCTCCTTCTCTGCAGCATTTTTATAACATCTAGCGGCTTTTTTCAGATTCCCACATGATTTAAAGTGACTTCCCAGTTCATAAAAATAATCTTCCAACCCTGTATCCTCAGTGTTTTCTATCGCATAAGCAGCTTTGGAATGAAGTACCCTTTTTCTTACTTTGGAAAGAGACTTGTAAATTACATCTTTGTATACTTGATGAGAGAACGTATAATCCTCGGTTTCACCTACCTCCTCAAGGAAACCTCTATCTCTAAGTTTCTCAATATGGTCTAACAATTCCATATCCTCGTATTCCAAATAATTAGATACTAGATCGAAGGAGAACTTATTACCTAAAACGGATAAAGATTGAAGGACCCTTCTTGTTTTCTCCTCCAGCTTTATAGATCTCCTCTCGATAGAATATTCTATAACCTTCGGCCAATCTATTTCATCCATGAATTCAACACAAAAACTATTCTCGATATCAATTTCTTTTTTATTTTGTAGGTAATTAACCAACTCCATCAAAAATAAAGGATTACCTTCAGTCTTGTTGTAAACAAAATTCAAGAAGTCATCTTTTGGCGTTTCCCCTGTGATTTTTTCGATCAATCTCTCGCAGTCCTCTAAGTCAAGTCTCTTCAAGTCGATTTTTAAGAAATTTTTTCTCTGTGCCATATAATCTATAGTTTCATTCAATAATGTGTATCCCTCTGCTTCTTCGGGCCGATATGTGCAAAATACCAAGATCGGGGAATTTTTAATACGTTCCAATAAAAATCTTATGAACAACAAGCTTTTCTTATCGGCCCAATGGATATCCTCTATGGCGAATATCAAATGATCATTCGACGCCAACTTCTTCATTTCACTAGTGATCTCTTGTAAGGGTGAATTCTCTTTCATGAGATTTATTATCGCCTTGGATCTGGATTCCGTAGGTTGCAATAAACTAATAGATATTGATCTAGGTTCTTGACTCACTTTCCTTTTATTTTCCTCTAGTGCGGAGATGAAGGGATGATAAGGGCCGACCTCTCTAGAAGCGCACCATCCTTTGAACCATTTGATACCTTTGTCTTCTATCAACTCGTGGATTTTGTCTAAAAATGAGGATTTTCCTATACCTTCTTCACCGGATATAAAGACCACATTGCCTTTATTATCTTCTAGTTCATCCAATAGATCTTGGATTTGGATAAGTTCCTCTGTCCGGTTTACGAAACCTGAATCTGTTTCTATCGTTATCGGCTCGCTTTTTATACTTTCACCCACTTAGACCTCCTCCTTTTCTATACAAAGGAAGTTACTTTGTATATCTGCATGTTTTCTTTAAATATTTTTCCCCATATTATCAATCTATCTCTTTTAGATGTGTCAATATCTTTATCAGATCACCATCAGTATCGGATATGGAATTCAGATTTATGAGTACCTGTTTAACATCACCTTTATCATCTTTTATACCTATCTGGTCACGAGCAACTGAACTATTTCCAGATTTTATAGTTTCCATCATCTCATCGAATTGCTCGAGGCTATCTCCATCTACCATCATCTTGATGTCATTCCCTGTTATGTCGCTTTCCTGGTGACCGAATATATCTGTAAAAGCATCATTGACAGCTGTGAAAATACCTTCAGGATCTAACAAAGCCATGCCGATATCTGCTTTATCGAAAGCTGTTCTGAACATCTCCTGAGTTTCAAGTAAAGTTTGTTTGATTTCTTTGTATTTCGATATATCGATAAGAGAGGCTATCGTTTTATCGGTATTGGGAACCTGACTGATAGTGATAAAAACTTCTTTCGTATCACCAAATCTGTTGATCATAGTGAAAGTGTAAGATTCGGGAACGTTATCTTCATTTTCCCTCCTTCTCTCATGGAATTCTTTCATCTTACCTAAGTCTTCTTGGACCACAAATTCGGTCCATCTCTTTTTCCCTTCGATTTCATTTTTTGAATAACCTGTTACTTTTTCTGTTTTCCTGTTAACCATAGATATTGTCATATCTGGTTCTATCATCACAGTCGCAGTACCTGTATTTTCAAAGATAGTTTTGTATTTTTCTTCTGATTCCTTCAGCTTATCTTCTGCTTCCTTTCTATCCGTGATATCCATCACTGAAACTATACTCTGGGTAGAATCAGGTATCATATCGACGGTTATCAAGCCTTCTTTGATATCGCCTGATTTTACTTCGAACCGGAATTCATATCTGTGAGGTGCTCCTTCTGGATTTTTCCTTCTGAGCTTGTGCATCCTCTTCATACGTTCTAGATCTTCTTCAGTAACAAATGATGTCCAAGTCATCTTCCCTTCGACTTCTTCCTTATCATAACCAGTGATATTCTCGAACTCATCGTTTACCATTGTGATCATGGTATCTTCTTCTACTATCATCATGGCGGTACCAGTGTTTTCGAATATCGATTTGTATTTTTTTTCACTTGACAATAGCTCTTGCTGATAATCGATCCTAGAATACGCCTCATAAGCATGTGAAACTAATATCTCCGCCATCTCTAGATCTTCTTGATCGAAATAATCAACTTCATCGGATATTATCTGCAGTACGCCTATGTCTCCTATAGGTACGCTGAGGACAGATCTAAATTCTTTTCTTAATGGTTCAGCACTATCCTCTGCATTTATATCGTTCACTAAGTATGATTCCTTTTTAGCGAAAGTTTTTCCATAAATACCTGCATCTAGTGATAACTCAGTTCCAACTTTGAGGCGTTCATCTGTGGTCTTCTCAACCACCACATGATCATCATGCTTTATCAAGATCGTTGATTGGTCGAAATCCAGTATATCATGTACCGCTTTATTGGTTATATCGTATACCCCTTCTTTAGTTTCACAGTTTAGGAGTTTGCGAGGTAAAGAATGTAAGTTCTTTATCTTTTCTTTATTCTTCTTTAACTTCTTCTCTACATTCTTCCTCTCGGTGATATCTTTCATACTCCCTTCGATGTAAGATATATCCCCTTCATCATCTTTGACAGCACGGGCGTTATTATTTACCCATATCTCTCCTCCATCGTAAGTGATCACCCTGGTTTCGAAATCCTTGATATAACCATTCTTTTTAAGGT
Organism: uncultured Thermoplasmata archaeon; assembly: GCA_964522285.1. GTDB lineage: Archaea > Thermoplasmatota > Thermoplasmata > Halarchaeoplasmatales > Halarchaeoplasmataceae > CAZFVW01. Next base: position 6,259 of record CAZFVW010000075.1, read on the forward strand.
CGCTTATATACTTCTCTCTATCTCCGTCATCAACATAAGTATCCCTAGCATTAACACCCATCAGGTCTTTCTTAACAGGGTAGTTCATCATCTCTACCATAGCATCGTTCGCAGCTATAATGTTCCCTTCTTGGTCCACACTGTAAAGGCCTATAGGCACGTCATTGAACAGGCGTTTATAAAGATCTTCAGCTTCCTTCTTCTCCTCTTTTATCCTTTTCTTCTCTAGTACTGATCGAACAGTAGCTGTCAATCTTACGAAGTGTTTTGGTGATTTCACGACATAATCATCCAGCCCCGCTTTCATCGCTTGAACTGCCACCTCTTCATTCCCCGTTCCAGTGAACATAACAACAGGACAATCTTTCCATCTCTTCTTTACTCCTTTTAAGATGTCTATACCTGTTATCCATCTGAGACGATAATCTGTGATAACGATGTCGAAATTGTCTTTCTTGAAAGCTTCTTCAAGTTCCTCTTGATTTCTGATCTCATCTACAGATATTTCACTGAATTCTTTTTTCAATTCCCGGATGACCAATGTTCTATCATCGGGATTATCGTCGGCCAACATCACTCGTATATTATCATTCATGCAGATACCTCAAAAGTTTTTTTCTAGATATTATTCCGTCAAAGTTGGATGATTTATCGAATATAAATTTCATATTATATCCTCGATTGCAGTATTATTGATATACCTCTCCTAGGTTTACAAAATATTATAAGTTATTTATAGTTATTAAGTTTTGTGGAAATCAGATTTAGAAAAAAGTGGAACCATGTTCAACAAAAAAATGTTAGAAGAAAGATTAGATCCTAAATACGCTATCCCAGTTGCGGTCTTGGCAGTATCTTTCGCTGCGATATTCATCCGATTATCTGACTCTCATCCCATGGCGATAGCGTTTTACCGTATGCTTTTCTCAACTTTAACGCTTTTATTTTTCGTACCTTATTATCTACCCCAAATCAAGAGATTGAAAATGAAAGACTGGTTGGTACTATTGTCTGCCGGTATCTTTCTTGCCGTTCATTTTGCATCTTGGATATCATCGCTGAAATATACATCGGTCGCCTCGTCAGTGGTACTAGTGACCGCTCATCCACTTGTAGTTTCTTGGATATCGGGATGGCATCTAAATGAGAAAACTAGTAAAAGAGCTTATCTGGCGATAATCGTAGCACTCGTAGGTGTTTTCGTTATGACATTCTCGGATTACAGTGTTACTCCTACAGCCCTTTTCGGCGACCTTCTTGCGATCGTAGGGATGTTCGCCGTTGCAGCGTATATCATCAGGGGTAGGGAGATGAGGAAAAGGATGTCTGTAGTCCCTTATTCATTCATCGTTTACATGTTCTCTACGATATTTCTAGCCATATTCTCGATCGGGTTTTCTACTTCTTTCAAGATCTACCCACCGCGTGAATACCTGCTTTTCCTGGCCTTGGCTCTTATCCCAACCATGTTCGGTCACACGCTATATAATTGGGCACTTAAATATGTAAGAGCGAAAGTAGTGTCGATAAGCCTATTGGGGGAGCCCGTAGGTTCGTCTGTTTTAGCCTTTTTTATTCTGAGCGAAGTTCCTCCTTATCTAACGATAATAGGTGCCGCGATCACCTTATTCGGGATATACCTCAGCGTAAAATATGATTGATCAAGTATCAAAAAGTGCTAGGTCGCCGGGGTCGACGCTCACCACGCTAACGAGGGGCCCAGAGTCTTCCTCGACCCCGCTACCCATCGAGCATCGGCAGTCCATGGTAAGGCTGCTCCCTTCCGGGCCTGGCCCAGTTTCCATGGCAAAGACATAGAGATACAACCCTCCGGTTGCTCTCCATGCACCTCCAATCCCGAAGGACGAGGTCTCATCGTCAGAATCTGGTTCGTTGGCGGGGTGATTACATCTTCCCCGGTGGTCACCCCCGCATATCGACGATTTCGGTGTATAAGGGCACGCCGAA
>CAZFVW010000076.1:0-8156 GCA_964522285.1 uncultured Thermoplasmata archaeon
TTCGGTTTGAAACCGTGGTCTTGTGGGAGCTTCTTGGAAACCACTTCGAAGGGGTGCCTTTCTGCTTCTACCCTCGGGTTTTCAAGCCGCTGTATCTCACAATCTAGATCGTAGTTCTCGTTGGCTACCTTTGATACGGTATCCGCTACTTCTTTTATCTTGTAAAGTCCGGATACCTGGTTAACAACATCGTACTGTCCTGGTTCCGGTGGTGAACCTATGAGCCTTACCATGCAATCCATGGCATCCTCTAGAGCTATCATGCCCCTGATCTGTTCGCCTTCTCCGTAGACCGTGAGTGGGATCCCTTCTATGGCCTGGGTGACGAACCTGTTGACTACCGTTCCGAACCATTCGTCGTAATCCAACCTGGTTCTCAAGTCTGGATGTGCCGCGACTTCGTCGGTGTGGACACCGAATATAACGCCCTGCATGATGTCGTATGATCTAAGCCACCAGTACTTACACGCTTCGTAGATGTTGTACGTATCTTGAACCTTTGAAACGTGGTAGAAACTGTGCGGATCTCTCGGGGTGATCTCTCCGCCCATGCTCCATTCCCTGTCATCCCATTCAAGGACGGCATCGTTGGGGAACATACCCTCGAAGAGCGGTCTTCCGGTGAGCGGGCTTCCGTACTCGCCCATGGTGCCGAGTTTTAGCAGTGAGCTCATCGGTACTACATCTTTCATTATCCACAGCAGTCCTAAAGAGGAAAGAACGTTGTTCCTCTGCGTCTCTATGGCGTGTTCCGCATCTACCATGGAGTATGGTGCAGCCGGTATCTCAGCGTAGTGTACTATGGATTCAGGTTTGACCTCTTCGATGAACTCTCTCAACTTCCTCATATCTCCCATGTCCATCCTTCTGAAGTTGATATCTAATCCCAGCTCTTCTTTCGCTGCGTGGAGCCGCTGGGTCATCTTTGCGATAGGAACGATAGTGTGTGAGCCCTTCTCCATGACACAGTCTCTTCTCGTGTAGTTATCTATTCCCGAGACTTTACAACCGAGATTTGCTAGTTTGAGTGCTAATGTCCATCCTAGATAACCGTCTAGACCTAGTATCATAACACGCATGTTCTCGAGGAGATAACCGAATTCAGTTTCCTTCCATTGAGGGCACTGCTCGAAAGTTATCGTCGGTTCGAAATGGCCCAAATCCGGCCTCCTTTTACATTCTATCATCAACTGTTGATCTTCACCTTTAGGTACGATCCTTCTCGACTGTCCGCAGCCCCTGAAATCCACGTTTCCTTTCAACTTAGCGGCCGGGCAGTTCCAACAAGTATTATCTGCATTGTGTAATTTTTCACTCATATTATCACTTTTCAATCAATTCTCTAACATCTTCAACTTTAGGTTTTTTTGGTAATTTCATATCGTTACAGTATATGAACGCATCGTGTTCAGTGTGTTTACCTTTAAATATATTTCTCTCGAAGAGCGATCCGTACTTGACACTTCCCTTCAGATTATAGCCCTCGTGAGGGGTCAATACAAGGTCTGGTGCTCTTTCCATCTGTTCTCCACTGTAAACTTCTTCTTTTCGATGCACTTTTTTGATAACTGGCTTCCCTTCATATTTAAGCTCTTCGAATATGGGCGCGATCTCGTTTACGATATCTTCTCCGTTCTTCACATCGCCTCTGGGATACCTACCTTCTCTGTTGAGGTATATCCTACCAGGATCCAGTGCAAACGCCTTCGTCCCTTCTTGGATATTCTTGTACCTTTCTTCCGGTTTATCGCCTAATCTGAGAAAACCGTTGTCTTCCAGGACGGAATTGACGTTCACGTTCTGCTTGATCTCCTCCATACCGTGATCTGAAAGCATGAGTAGGCGGTCGTCTTCATGCAACCTGTCAGCGATATCGCCTATCATCCTGTCGACTTCTCTGAAGTAGTCCAAGAATTTTTCATGATATTCGTGTTCTGGATCATCGTAGGCGTCTATGAGGAAATGTTCCAATCTGTCACTGCCGGTGAAGACCAGCATGAATACATCCCACTTCTCGTCCCAGAAATGCTTGTATGCTTTCTCTCTTTTCTCTAAAGTTTGGAACAATTCCGTGAGGAAAAGCCGTTTCGATTTATGGGCTTTGGATGAATCCACATCCACTTCGTAATCTATGCTTTTCATGTACTCTAGTGCGCTGTCCGGTGTGACCGCTTTATCGAGGTCTAACGAGACGAAACCTGATGCGAAGGTCCCGTTGATCTCGGGTGCCGGGAACATGGCCGGCACATTGAGTATAACGTATCTTTTAGAGCCGTCTTCCCAGAATGGCGGGGCTTTGATGGCTCTGCGGTCCGGAAAAGATACGGTGTAAGTCCCCTGGATCAGTTCAGTGAATCCAAAGATACCATGCTGTCCCGGGTTGACTCCAGTTACTATGCTCGTCCAGTTGACGTTGGAAACTTCCGGGATGGCCGCGTGCATCTTGGAGAAGTAGCCGTCGCTCTTCAGTGAGTTGAAATTCGGCATAACACCCTTGTCGGATAACTCGTCCATGAATCTATAAGGTACACCATCTATACCTATGATTACAGTTCTAGGCATCATTTAATTTCTTAGTAAGAAGGGGTATAAGCTATTTTCGTGTTTATTTCTTCAACATCCCTAACTTATGAACGTTGTAAAGTTTCGATCCCTTTGCATCTGCGAAGTCCTTGAAAGCATTGTTCCAGTCGATATTGTCAGCCAGTATCAGGCCTCCTTCACCCAGGTGATACCACGCTATACAGAACTCGAACATCATGGTCTCGTAGGCATGACCGCTGTCGTGCATGAACATGTCTATGGTTTTGGTCTTCTGGAGAACTTTCGGTAGTTCGTAATAGGTGTTACCCAGTCGTAGTTCCCACCTCTCTGTGAGGTTATCTGGAACGAGCCAACCTGCCGAGCGTTCCGGTGGTATGACAGGTCCTGTTCTTCCGTCTACCGTACCGGCTGCAACGGGGAGGTCTATAGAGTATAGTTTACCTTTATCGTTCTCTTCCATGGCCTTCAATATGACCGAAGATGATACTCCGTTGCACACTCCGGTTTCTACCATGATCTCCGGTTTGTTTTCTCTTACGAGTGAATATATCTTCTTGGCTGAGGGGGAACCGATGTTAGCCGGATGGTATTTATCATCTAGATCTTCAAAACCCTTGTCGAGTTCATCTAGGATATCTGTGATATAGTCATCTATCTCTTCATCTTCTTCCGTCTTGTATTCTTCAAAATCGTTCCAGTAATCGTCCATATGATATCGCCCTCATTCTACTTTATAGTAATCTTCGTACCAGTCAACGAACTTTTTTATCCCCGTTTCTATGTCTGTTTTCGGCTGGAAGTCCAGTTCCTCTTGTGACTTAGAGATATCCGCGTATGTCATCTTCATATCGCCGGGCTGCATGGGCAGCATGTTCTTTTCCGCTTCTTTTCCAAGTGCATCCTCTAATATCTCTATGAAGTCCATGAGGTTGACTGGCGTGTTGTTGCCCAGGTTGAATATCTCGAAATCGTGGGGGTTGTCGAGTGATGAGATTATGCCCTGGACTATATCGTCGATGTACGTGAAATCCCTCTTCATTTCGCCGTGGTTGTAGACCTCGATGGGTTCGTCTTCTACTATCCTGTCGGTGAACTTGAAAAGCGCCATGTCCGGTCTTCCCCACGGCCCGTATACGGTGAAGAATCTTAGTCCGGTCGTTGGGATGTCGTAGAGGTGGTAGTAAGAGTGAGCCATGGCCTCGTTGGCTACCTTGGTGGCCGCGTAGAACGAGATAGGTGTCATGATGTCCGCGTCGGTGGAGTAAGGGATAGTTTTCTGTCCTCCGTAAACGCTGGAGGAAGAGGCGAAGACTAGGTTCTCAACATCGTTTTGTCTCGCCGCTTCTAATATGTTGGTGAAACCTTCTAAGTTGGACTTCTGGTAAGCGTGTGGGTTCTCTATGGAATACCTGACTCCGGCTTGGGCCGCTAGATTGCAGATCCGGTCGATATCGTGCTGTTGGAAAATCTGTTTTAGTGCTTCTCTGTCGCATAGATCTTTGTGGTAAAATGTGTAGTCATCGTATCCTTCTAAGATTGAATTCCTGTCCCATTTCAGCTGCTCCGAGTAGTAATCGTTAACGATGTCCAGACCTATGACCGTTTCTCCTTGTTCGAGGAGTTCTTTTGCCAGGTGAAAACCTATGAATCCCGCTGTACCAGTTACGAAAGTCGTCATGGGTCTGTGATTTATCGGTGCTTATTTATTTGTGTTGGTTTGTTATCGATTCAGTAATAACCGGTCTGGGGAAAGACTAGCCTCACATCCAAAAAGTTCATAACTTTATTACCGCATGAAAATCATATGCCTGAAAAGGAGATACATGAAACACCTATGAGTAACATACAGCCATCTCAACTTTACATCAACGAAAATAAATTGAAAAAGGTGGAGGAAAAGATCGAGGAGAGGGGAGTTGACTCTTTGGAACCGATCCCTATAAAACGACTCTCTTCTAAAGATAATGGATATGTCTTCATGACAGACGGGCATACGAGAGCTGTGGGGTTACTGAGGAACGGTTATAAAAAATGTCAAACAGTATGGGAAACCGACCAACTCGACTGGGAGGCCTACGAGATATGCATAAGATGGTGTCGGAAAGAAGGGATAAGGGAGCCAATAGACCTTTTAGACAGGATAGTGAGCGATAAGGTATATCAGAAACTGTGGCTAGATAGATGTCATATGATGCATGAGAGATTGGAAAGTAAGTCTCTAAATAGAAAATGATTTAAAAGGACTAGTTATAAACCTCCTTGAATCAGGTGAAAAAAGTGGTGAAGAAAGCTATAGTTCCCGCAGCGGGAAAGGGTTCACGATTGAAACCGATAACCGACGCTATACCCAAAGAGATGATAAGAGTGGGTAAGAAACCGGCCATAGAGCACGTGTTGAACGTGTTGAAAGCCGGCGGAGTAGAAGACGTACTGTTGATAGTCGGTCCCAAGAAGCACGCGTTGATGGACTACCTCGGTTCCGGTAAAAGGTTGGGCATGGACATCTATTATAGGGTGCAGGAAGAGACACTGGGGACGGCTCACGCGATATCGCTGGGTAAGGACTTCATCGAAGACGAAGATTTCGTTATAATGTACGGAGATAACTACATAACTCCCTACGATACCATGGCGGAGATCGTCGATTATCATGGGGAGAAGAACGGGAGCGGTACGTTGGTTTTGAATCCTGTGGACGATCCGCGGAGGTTCGGTGTTGTCGACGTGGATGAAAATATGCAGATCCACGGCATGATAGAGAAACCCACGCTTGAAGAGGCCGAACCGTATAAACTGGACGACCACTGGTTGAACATCGCGGGGTTGATGATATTGAATTCCAAGATATTTTCTTACATCGAGAAGACCCCGGAAGGTAAGAAAGGTGAAAGGTGGCTGACCGACTCTATAGAACTGATGAGAAGGGACGGGAACGAGTTGTACGGCTATAAATTCACGGGGAAGCGGTTCGATATCGGTACTTTTGAATCGTTGAGAGAAGCAGATAAGCTGGAGATGGAAAGGCGGGAAGAAGAGTAGTGTTACTCCCACGTTCAAGGCGTTTTCTTGTAGTGGAATTTACCCGGATATGTCAAACTATTGTCTGACGTTATCATAAAAATCGTCATACAGACTATTTTACACTGGATATTATTTTGTTTTCCCATAAATATGGATCAAGAGCTATAGGCGGGGATAAATTATATATAGCCCTTTTTGAGGTTTCCCACACATCATGAACCCGAACGTAGAGATGACCAACGCAGGTCTCAGATACAAGGGCTCTTGGAACGATATCTGTTTTTTTGCTAGGAACCTTCAAAAAGCGATGAAAAAATGTGTGCCTGATCATGAATGCGTTGAACAGTACGACGAATGGCGCCCTAGAGAAGATGAAGGGGAGGACGAGTTGATGGTCAAGACCGCCGAAAAGGCAGCCATAAAACCGACGAGGGTAGAGAAACGGTTCAACGGGACGAAAAGAGAACTCTCCGACGCTAGAGGAGAGTTCAAAAAATCTTTGGAGGATGTGAAGAACGGGAAAAATCCATCTAAAGACATCAAAGATGCTTCGAAACACATAGAGAACGTTGTAGAGGTGAAAGCTTTAGAATCTCTGAGGAAGATGGAGGAAACGATATACAAAAGGATCATGCTGAGATTCAACCCCTACTACTTCGATACCGAGGACTTTTCGGTCAATCTAGAGGCTAAAAAAGGAGACTATTTTTTGACGGTCAACATATCTGACGAAGATATGAGGAACGATGTTAAAAAATTGATGAAGGAAGAAAAGATCCTATGTTAGAGATCTTGGTCATGTTGACATTGGTAGCAGCGGTCTTCACAAGTATATCTATCGGAGCGTCATCTGTACCTCCGGCCTTCGGTCCGGTAACTTCTTCTGGTTCATCTGGAATATTACAATCCGCCCTCATAGCGGGTGTAGCAGCAGCCGTGGGAGCGGTAGTTCAAGGGGGAAGCGTGACAGACACCATCGGAACGGGAATGATGACCGGTGAGATACAGAACCTCCAGGCTTTCACTATCCTTATAGTAGCCTCGGTTCTGGTGATAGCCAGCGTGATAACAAAATATCCCATGCCGACCGCTTTCACTGTCGTCGGTGCGGTTTTGGGGAGCGCATTGAGTTTCGGGAACGCTTTTAAATGGGCATCTATACAGAGGGTCGTCGGTTACTGGCTTCTGATACCGTTCTTGGCCATGGGTATAGGATTCGGCCTATCCAAGATATTGAGGCGTTATTTATCCAAAGAAAAGTCGAAAAAACCGATAAGACACCTCACCTTCCTCATGGGACTCTTCGTCGCCTACAACGCCGGAGCGAACTCGGTAGGGCTAGCGGTGGGACCACTGTCCGGTCTTGGTCTTTCAACGATGATCCTTTTGGTCGTAGGGGGGATCTCGATACTCCTCGGTGCATGGATATTCTCCCCCAAGATCATAGACGCCGTTTCATTCGAGTATTCCAACCTAGGTCCCAGGCGATCTATCGCCGCCTTGGGAACAGCAGCCATACTCGCCCAGATAGGCATACTTTTAGGTATCCCCATCTCATTCAATCAGGCGATAATAGCGGCTGTGATCGGAAGCGGGTTAGTGGTCGGCGGCTCCAACGTCGGTAAAAAGAAGATAGCTTTCACAACCGGAGCCTGGATCTCTGCATTCTTCTTGGCTATCGGTCTTACCTTTTTGCTCGGTAATCTACTTCAGTTTGTTTTCTGAGAGGTTCTAGATGATCTCTTATAGATCTGTGAAGATCAAGTTATGTAGTTGGGCTAGAAAAGTTGTCTATCCAACGTCGATCGCTGATCTTTAGGCGAGTCGGTCAGCACCCTGGTAGACCTGTTCGACGTGGAGGACTGTAGCGGCGTGTCCGGGACAGGGGTTCATCTGTAATACCCTATAATTTGTGTAAACTATTTATATGATTAACGTATAACTTGATTACATGAAAAGTATCGCCAAGCGGGAGGCTCAGGTGATCTCGGAGATCAGATCCAGGGACATGGTGGTGTTCACCCACAAGGATGTAGATCGTTTCCTAGACACATCCAAAGAGAACACTTATCGCATAATAGGGAATATGGTGGAGAAAGATCTGATCAAACGAGTAGAACGGGGTAAATTCATCTTGAGTGAGATATGGGATGAGCTCGATATTTACGAGATCGTTCCGGAAATATTCCAACCGTCCTACATCGCTTTCTGGAGTGCGTTGCACTACCACAACATGACAGATCAAGTACCACGGACGGTGTTTCTTGTCACCACCAAAAGAAAAAAATCGTTGAGGTTACAGGGGCAAAAGATCAAGTACGTTACGGTGAAAAAGCCACTGTTTTTCGGATACGAAAGATTCGGTAAAGTGGTAGTTTCTGATATGGAGAAGACCGTTATCGACTGTTTAAGACATCCGGAGTACTCAGGAGGTATATCACAGGTACGGGATGCTATCTCAGATGAGTTGGATACGGATAGGCTTATGGAGTATTGTAAATTGACTGGAAGCTCCGCGGTGGCATCACGTTTGGGATATCTTCTGGAAGAGAAAGGCATAAAGTTTGAAAAAGACGAGTTGAAAGAACTGA
>CAZFVW010000077.1:0-8151 GCA_964522285.1 uncultured Thermoplasmata archaeon
AAAGCCGGGAACGTACGACCACAACAACGAAAACTATCCTCTGAACGTCGATTATCAAAACCTGACCATAATTGCGTTGAACGGTCCGGATGTAACGACTCTGCAGGGTTCTGGTTCTGAAGATTGCTTTGACATATCCAAGTCCGAAGTGGTGATAGATGGTTTCACAATAAACAACTTCTCGCAAGGAGTACGTGTAGAGGACTTTGGCGTATCGATAGTCGATAACGTATCGATCATTAACAACGTGATCGGGAATACTAGCTCATATGGATTTGTCTCATTCCAATCAAAAAACATGCTCGTTGAAAATAATCTGTTTTACAATAACAGCGGGATAAACGCCCATATAGAAGAAGTGGATTCAATTCTTTTTACAAAAAACACATTACGTGATAGTCCAGACGGGCGTTTAGTTATCAGAAGAAGCACCAATAACACGATTCAAGATAATACCTTCATGAATAGTTTCTTCGGTATTAAAATGTACGATTCGAGTTATAATAATCTTATAGGATTGAATACATTTGAAGATTTAGGTAGCTATGCCTTAGATATAACGACATCTAAATTCAACACTATAACTGACAATACCATCTCTGATTGCTATTATGGAATCAATATCTACATGGAAGAAAACACCACCTTTACTGACAACACGATAACAGGTACTGACTCGTACGGATTCAGGATAGCTGATAGTTACAATAACACGATCTCATACAACACCATAGATAACATCGTTGGGAAAGCTATCGACGTGAGCAGGGGAGAAAATACGATGATCGGACATAACACGATATCCAACGGCAATTATGGAATATATATCTTCGAAACGTCCAATAACACCATACACAACAACACGGTAAATTCATGCAATCAGAAAGGTATAAATGTTTATAAATCCGATAATAATCTCTTAAAAGACAATACTGTAGGAGATAATATAGACGGGATATATACCAATGAATTTTCTGCTTACAATACGATATCCAACAACATTGTAAATTCCAATTCAAACTATGGAATACACCTTCGTATGGTTGAAAATAATATCATAAAAGAAAACACAGCCAATTCTAATGATATAAACGGCATCCGATTGACTTCATCAGATTTCAACACTATCGTTGATAATACGATGGATCTCAATCTGGAAAATGGACTGGCTATAATAAACTCAGAGAATTCGTCCGTAACAGGTAATACACTTTCTTCCAACGGGCTGTCCGATATATTATTAGATAACTCATACAATATTAGTTTATCACAGAATGAAATGGTCGGCGGTGGATTGGATATCTTTGGAGCCAATCTAGATGCCTGGAATTCGCATTCTGTAGATACAACAAATACGGTTAATGGAGAACAATTGATCTACTGGAAAAATAAAGATTCGGGCACCGCACCTAGCGACGCCGGCCAGGTGATCTTGGCTAACACTACAAATATAATTGTCGAAGGCCAGGAAATGTCAAACTGCTATAAAGCTGTACTTCTAGGGTACTCAGATCAAAATGTGATCTCGAATAATCTCTTTGAACATAACGATATTGGGATCACACTATTTTATTCAGAAAACAATACTGTGAGAGATAATATTATTAAAAACAACAGTCAGAATGGCATAGTTATAGACCCTGGCAACAACAATCTGATATATCATAACAATTTCATCAATAACACACAGCATGTGAAGGACTATGATGATAATACCTGGCATAACGGCTACCCATCAGGTGGTAACTACTGGGACACTTACACTGGTGTCGATAGATACAGCGGACCGGACCAGGATATTCCTGGAAGGGATGGGATCGGAGATTCAGCCCATGGTTTGTATGCCAACGATGATCTCTATCCTCTGATGAACACCTGGCCCATGGACAGTTCTGAGCCGGTTATAACTTCAGTTACGATTTCCAACGTGACATTAGATTCAGCTAGCATAACTTGGACAACGGATGATGAATGTGATAGTCTCGTCCGATATTCTACGGAATCAGATCTATCCGATGCTGAAACGATCTACGTGGATGAATACGTTATGGAGCATATGATCAACTTAACGGACCTCACACATAGTACTGATTACTACATAGAGGTTGCATCGAATAACACTGTAGGCAATAATACCGTGGATGATAACAACGGTGATTACTACACATTCACCACTGATGCATTCACTACACCGGAGATAACCGATCTAACCAGTGGAAATCCAACTACGGGCGACCCGTTCACTTTCGAAATAAACATAACCGAGCACTCTAAGGTCAACATGGTTAAATTGAACTACTCCATCGACCAGAATAGCATTTACTACGAATACCCTACTTTTTCGAATGGTTCTTGGTCTTTTGATTTGGACATCCCCGATGATGCGGTCACTGTTAATTATTCGTTCTACGTCCATTATACCGGCTACGATTCGAGCAAATACATCTGGACTAACACAACTACTTTAGATGTTGTAGATAACGACGACCCGATCATCGACATCTATGTTGAAACCCCGATCCCTGCAGGACACTCATCTGGATTCTATTCATCAGGATCGTCCGATAACATAGGTATAGTGAACTACACCTGGGAGATACAGGAACTGGGTGTTTTTCTATACGGTGAAATGCAGGAATACACTTTCGAAGAGGCTGGACAATACACGGTAGTGTTAACTATCAGCGACGCTGCTGGGAATACCAAAACGGCTACGATGGAACTTGAAGTTAAATCAACGGGAGAAACAGATACAGACGGAGACGGCATCCCGGACAGTGAAGACGATGACGACGATGGAGACGGATTACCGGATGAGTGGGAGATAGAACATGGGCTCGATCCGAAAGATCCCTCGGATGCTGAAATGGACAACGATGGAGACGGACTCACTAATCTAGAGGAGTACAATAAAGGAACCGATCCCAACGATGATGACACTGATGGTGATGGAATTCCCGATGGTGAAGATTCAACACCGATAGGAGAGACTGATTCTTCAGAAGACGAAGGTTTGGGTGTGATTCTCTACATACTGATCGCAGTGATCGGTGCGGTTGTGGTCGTGATCTTGTTTTTACTTAAATCCAGATCCAAATCTACTACAGAACCAGAGATCTCTGAAGATGAATATGAGGATTTCAATGAAGAAGAGGTATCTGAGGACCAAAATGAAGACCTTTTCAATGAAGACGAGATGCAAGAAGATGAAGTCGTTGAAACAGCCGACGAATTAGAAACTGAAGATGAATTGTTCTGAAAATTCTACTTCACAATATTCCTATATCTACTAACAGGAAATACATAAAAACGATGATACCCAGAACCATGGCGATGACCGCCCATATCTGACCGATTGTGATAAGCAGATACAGTTTCGCTTTCTTATCGGGTGTATCAAAATACTTTTCGATTAGTTTTTTCAACTTATCCCCGCGCTATTCTTGTTCTTCCATGATGGCTTTTATCTTCTTCCTTCTGAAGAAGTCTTCCCTTTCTCTCTCCTCGATCTGTCTCTCGATGTATTCGATGGTGGCTTCGAGCTTGGGTATATAGATATATTCTAGAGAATTTACCCTTCTTTTTGCTTTTTCGATCTCGTCTGCCAATCTATCCAGCTTTCCCTCTACCTCAGCCAATTCGATGGTCACTCTAAGAGCTTCTCGGAAATTCTCAACAGCTTCATCCAGTTTCACGCTCGTATCGGCGAAGCCGTAGAATTTATCTTCAGGAATATCTGGTTTGAACGATGGAACGCTGACTCCCATTATGTTATCTGTTTCGATGTCGATGCCTTCCATTGCTATGGCACCGTCAGATATAGATTCGATATCCTGCCGCCCCATCAACATCTGGGCTTCAGTGAGTGATCTATAACTTTTCTTCAATAGTTTCTCAAGATCATCTCTAAGTTCCTTCCTTTTATCGACTACCTGGAAAAATTCGTTGATAAGAGCATCTTTTTTCTCACTCAAAAGGTCGTGGCCGTTCTCAGCCAACATCTTCCTCTTCCGGATCTGAAGAAGTTCCATCCTGGTGGGTTTGACATCTTCTAATCGCTCAGCCATCTGATTCAGACATGAAAGTTACTTCTATTATATATTTTCGGATTTAGTTGGATAAAGGGAAAAACTAATATTTATGGCCATATTAGGCATTTCATAAATAAACAAAAAAGTAATAATAAATACTTCATTCGATACTTGAGGGAATTCAAAATGGATAGAGATAAGTCTAAAATAAAGATATCGACTTCAATCTTCATTATCTTAATTGTCTTAAGTTTTACTTTAACGATCTCTCTCGAGACAAATTCGGGAGAATTAGCTGATTCATCATGGCCATGCTTTGGCAGAGATGTTAAGAACAGTGGACGATCTAACGTACCTAGCGAAGATATTGAGGGTGTCCTTAAATGGAAATATAAAACCGGTGGACCTGTAAGATCATCGCCAACCATCGGACCTGAGGGTACGATATATGTTGGATCTGATGATGATAATCTTTACGCTGTATCTTCCAAAGGCAAAGGTGATTTTTTCACATTCCCCATGGCTAGCATATACTCAACTCCCGCCATAGGTTCAGACGGTTCTGTATATGTCGGCTCTGAAGATAATAATTTTTACAGTGTATATTCAAATGGAACGGAAAAATGGACACATACAACAACATGGTCTATCAAATCATCTCCCACTATAAGCGAAGACGGGACGATATACGTAGTTTCTTTTGACGGAAGGATGTATGCCTTCGAAGAAGATGGTACGGTTAAATGGAAATTCAAGGGTGGTAATTTCCAAGAAACTTCTTCCTCACCAGCCATCGGTCCTGACGGAACTATCTACGTTTCATTCGGTGGTGATAATTTGTATGCTGTTAATCGATCTAGTGGTGAAAAATGGTCTTTCTCAACAGAAGGAAAAATATTATCTTCGCCAGCTGTAGATGAGAGAGGAAATATCTATTTTGGTTCCGACGATAACAATATCTACAAGGTCTCCAGCAGCGGTGAACTGAAATGGTCTTTTAAAACCGAAGGAAAGGTCAGGTCCTCACCTGCTATAGATGATGATAGAAATATTTACGTTGGCTCCGGGGACGGTTCCTTATATGCCATTGATAAGGAAGGTTCTTTACTTTGGTCCTATGAAACTGGAGACAGTATAATCTCTTCTCCCGCGTTATCGAGTGATGGACATGTTTACTTCGGTTCAAACGATGGGGTTTTTTACGCTCTGGATAGTAGTGGCTCAATGACATGGACGTTCTCTGCAGAAGGAGCTATCGCATCCTCTCCTGCCATAGGTCAATATGGGACGATATATTTCGGGTCTGATGATGGTCATATTTACGCTATCGGAGAAGAAGTAAAATTCTCTCCACCATCAGCACCTAAAGATGTCCAGGTAAAGTTAGAAGGAGAGAATATCAAAGTAAGTTGGGAAGAGCCAGATGAGGACGGAAACTCGCCTATCACAAAATACAATATATATCGAAATAACAATTCTTCAGAAAATAGAACCTTATGGGGCTCTGTGGAGGAAGATAAAGACTCTTTCAAAGACGAGGATTTTGAATACGGAAAAACTTACAATTACACTGTAACTGCCGTTAATGATCTGGGAGAGTCGGGTCATAGTGTTAAGGTCACTATCACTCCCAAAAAGACTGGCTTAGCAGCTATGGATAAGAAAACGATAGGGATCCTGATCTTCCTCTTGGTGGGAGTTATAGGTATTATCGGCTATAAGATGACATCTAGAAGAAAGGCTAAAGTGCAGGAAAAAGATGAAGAAAAAGTCCCATTTCAAAATTTTACCTGCCCGCACTGTGGAAGCAAAATAAAACTCAAAGAAGATAACGGACCATTAAAATGTCCTAGATGTGGTAGCTGGATACAACCTCCGATACATTCTTGAAAAGAGAGTATCAAAGATCATCTATGAAATCTATCAAGTTATAAGTTTCAGGAAGGAAATCTCTGCTGTTAATCTCTTTCTTTATCTTTTCTTTCGTCCAGAATTCGCCTTTCTCTACTTCCTTTTCACAAAGAGCGATCTTTTCCCTCTCTATCTTCACTGAATAGACCTTCACATGTTCAGTTTCTTCTTCGATATCTTTAACGAACTCGGCGATCTCCTCATGATCCCACACCGTCCCCAATTCCTCTTCCATCTCTGTAACAAGCGCTTCTTCGTAAGATTCACCGGCTTTGACATGGCCGCCGAGAACTATGCTCCAGTAACCTGGGAAAAAATTTTTGTTTGCAGTTCTTTTGGTGACTAGAATTCTTCCCCGTTCATCCAAAACGAAAAACATCACTGTCCTGTGCGGCAGGCCCTTTTCATGGACTACATCCCTAAACTCGGTTCCTATTACCTCGTTATCTTCATCGACCACGTCCAAGCGTTCCATGGAAATTGAAAAAACTACGATTATTTAAAATAACGTATGCACGCTGATACAAACGTTTATATATATCCGTCCTTGGTTATAAAGCGATGGAAAAGGGGAAGGAAGAAACGCCTTTCGGGTTCAAAAGTCTGTTCGAAGACCTCAAATTGATGCTCAAGTATCGTGAGCTACTGGTTCTCAGTTTCGCTATCTTCGTCAGCATGATCGGTTTTGGATTGATAATGCCCTTCCTACCCAAATATGCCAGGGACTACGGAGCTACGAAGACCCAAGTCGGGATGATGATGGGACTCTTCGCAGTTGTTAGGATCTTTTTCTCTCCTTTAGGGGGTTGGTTAGCGGATAAGATCGGTAGGAAACCCCTGATGGTCATCGGGATGTTCATGTACACCGTGGTGATGTTCCTATTCGGAACTGCAGATTCAGTAGCTGAGATATTCCTTTACAGGGGTGCTCAGGGTGCTGCATCCGGTTTGGTATGGCCAGTGGCTATGACCTATATAGGAGACATAGTGAAGGAAGATGAAAGGGGTAAGGCTATGGGGCTTTATTCGATAACATTCGCCAGCGGTAACGCGGTCGGTCCCATAATGGGCGGGATCATCGCCAGTAAATATTCATTATCATATGCATTCTACGGAACTTCGTTGTTGGCCCTGGTAAGCGGTCTGATGATATTGATCGGGGTAAAAGAATCGTTCAAAGGTCAAGTCAAGACAAAAACTAAGAAACGTAACGGTCTGAAGATCTTGAAAGATTTTAGTCTGAAAAAGATAACACCGCATCCAAAGACTTTCATGGGACTCACAATAGGTTCTTTCACTGTTTTCTTCGGACTAGCCATGTTCTTCCCGATGCTGCCTCTGTTCGGCGACGAGATATTGGGTTTCACAGATCTTGATATCGCCCTGATGTTCACCGCCATGGGCATTATCCAGGTATTGTTCATGTTCCCTGCAGGTAGTTTAGCGGATAGAGTGGGGCATAAAAGGATGATATTGACTGGGAGCTTGATCTCATCGATCTTCTGCGGTGTTATCGCTTTGGCTACCGGTTTCTACTCACTTCTAATTATCGTGATATTTTACACCATGGGGAGGTCTATAGCTAGGCCTTCATTCCCAGCATTCGTCACCTCTCTTACACCCACGGAACACCGGGGCAAGGGTATGGGCATATACACCTTCGCTCAAAATCTATCGTGGGCCTTTGGATCCGTGGCGAGTGGTGTTGTTGCAGATAGCTTGGGGCTTAGATTTCCATTCGTGGTTGCATTGGTGATAGGATTGATAGGTGTGGGGATACTGTTCTTCACCGTCGACGATCTTAGATCGATCAAAGATTTCTAACGATCTATAGTCAAACTTTGTCGCTTTCTCTTTTAGAATAGTACTTGATATCCAGATCCTCGAATCCAAGTTTTTCAAAGAACTCCATGCTGTAAGGGTTATCCGGTTCGATCAATGCCGCCCATATCTTGAAACCTTTTCTCTCAAAAACACGTTCTAGTCTTTTTACAAGCTCGGTGCCGATACCTTGATTACGATATTCTGGGTCTACCGCTAACCTGTTCAACCATCCCTTCCTTCCGTCATCCGTCCCGAATATTATCCCAACCATCCTGCCATGCCCATCGTAAGCACATATCCAATATTCCGGTTGTTTTTCAAGTTCTTCAGCGATATTCTTTTTAGTATCTCTTCCTTCTGGTTTATATGGAAGACCGGCTTCATC
>CAZFVW010000078.1:0-7821 GCA_964522285.1 uncultured Thermoplasmata archaeon
CAATGACGCAAATGGAGCACGCCGAGCGCATCGGACTCGGAAATACCACGTATGGGACCTTTATTCTATATTAGAAGAAACCAAAGAAGACGAGTGGTTGACTACGGAAGAACTGAGGAATGAGCTGGGATGACAGTTCTGTGGAGCCCCCAATCTAGAAAAGAATTGGGTAGATTCTCTAAAGAGATCAGTGAAAGGATCATCGATAAAGTTGTTAAGTTCGATAAAACCGATAGAGGAGATATCAAAAAGATAGCCCAGGGGCTGTGGAGGCTAAGAGTGGGTGATTACAGAGTTTATTATCATCAAGAAGAAGGTAAGACCTATGTTTTAAGAGTCATCCACCGACGACACGCATATAGGGATGATCTGTTAGACGCACTCAAAGATGAGATCGGTGAATTTTAGTTATGAAATATTATTTAACCTCAACCCAATCGTAATCTTTATTACCCGATTTCTGATATAATCGAACTATGCAAGCAGTTATACTTTCAGGAGGATTCGGGACCAGGATGAGACCGCTGACTTACACTACGCCTAAACCACTACTTCCGATAATGAATAAACCATTGATCCAGCACATAATAGATGCTTTACCGGAGGAAGTGGACGAGGTCGTTCTAGCGGCTAACTACAAGATCAACATGCTCAGGGAGTACTTCGAAGAGATTGATATGGATAGGACAGTGCATGTTGTGGATGAGCCGGAACCCAGGGGGACAGGCGGAGCCGTGAAAAATATTGAAGAGTATCTGGATGACACTTTCTTCGTTATCAATTCCGATATTATATCGAGTATAGACCTGGCGAATTATTTGGAATTCTATCGCTCTAAAGAAGCGGTTGGCGCTATATCCGCTTGGGATGTGGACAATCCAGAGGAATTCGGGATCTTCAACCTCGATGATGACAGCAGGATAACCAAGTTCCAGGAAAAGCCGAAGCCGGGCATGGCCTTCTCCAACACGATCAACGCCGGGCACTATATCTTGGAACCTGAAGTGCTGGATCTTATCCCAGAAGACCAAAAAGTTTCCATGGAAAGAGAGATATTCCCACAGCTCATAGAGAAAGGGTTCTACGGATACAAGTTCGATGGTTATTGGGTTGACTGCGGTAGGCCTTCTAGTTTCTTGGAGGCGAACCAGCTTTTACTGGACGAATATTACAAGGAACACGCGGTCAGGCACTACATCGGCGATCGAAGTGCGGTTGAAGGTGATCTAGGAGAATACGTTACCATCGGAGAGGACTGCACTATAGGTGACAGCCAGATAGAGAATTCGATAATATTCGACGGGGTGGAGATCGATGATGATTGTGAGATAGTCGATTCCATAATCGGGTACGACGTGATAATCGAAGACGATGTGATCCTGGAAGGAACTGTAGTCTCAGATGAACTATACATCGAATCCGGAACAGGTTATGTCGATAAGAAACTGAAGCCAGAGGGGATGGAATGAAGAAGAAGTTGTTCGGTACCAACGGCGTGAGGGGTGTAGTTAACGACACCATGACCGTTGATCTAGCTCAGCGGCTTGGTAAAGCGGTGGGAACATATCTAGACGGAGGTACTGTTGCCATAGGTTCCGATACGCGGATATCGAACCAGATGTTAGTGAACGCGATCTCTGCCGCACTGATGGCGACCGGTTGTGACGTGATAGACTTGGGCGAAGCACCGACCCCGGCTATACAGTACTACGTTAGAGAGAAAACGAACCTTGGGATAGCCATAACCGCTTCTCATAACCCGCCAGAATTTAATGGGATCAAGTGTATAGACGGTGATGGTACCGAACTAATAAGATGGAAAGAGGAAGAGATCGAGGAGAACTATTTTTCCAAAGAATTCGAACTAGTCGATTGGAAGGATGTCGGAAGAATATCGTCTGACGATCCTTTACCGCTTTATAAAGAAGCTATCAAAAAGAAGACCGATGTCGATAGTATCAAGAAAGCGAAGATCAAAGTTATAATGGACTGTGCTAACGGTGCTGGATGTTACCTTACTCCGTTCCTTCTGAGCGAGATCGGTTGTCAGGTAGTAACGTTGAATTCCCAACCTGACGGGACGTTCCCAGGTCACGAGAGCGAACCAACCGAAGAGAACCTCAGTGATCTGATCGATATGGTGAAGGAAACAGGAGCTGACGTAGGGATAGCACATGATGGTGATGCTGACAGAGCGATCTTCGTCGATGAAAAAGGTGGATTCCTGCACGGTGACGAGACGCTCACCTTGATGGCAAAAGAGTTAGTAAAACAGAATCATGGTGGGATTGTCGTTACTCCCGTAAGTTCTTCCAGCAGCGTGAAAGACGTAGTGGAAGAGAACGGCGGTGAATTGATCTACACGAAAGTCGGCTCCCCTATAGTTGCACGTGAGATGATAGAGAGAGACGCCATCTTTGGTGGTGAAGAGAACGGTGGCCTGATCTTCGCGGATCACCAATACTGCAGGGACGCCGCCATGTCGGCTGTCAAGATAATAGAGATGATAGCCAAAGAAGGCCCACTATCGACCTTAGTGGAAGAACTGCCGGATTATGCATTGGATAAAAGAGGCATCAAGTGCCCAGATGATCTTAAAGGGGAACTACTAGAGGAACTAAAGGAGCATTTCAAGGATGAAGAATATGACGATACAGATGGCTTGAAGTTGTATTATGATGAAGGATGGGTCTTGATCAGACCGTCTGGTACCGAACCCAAGTACAGGGTATATTCACAGGCCAAAGAGAGCGAAATAGCTGGAAAACTCGGGAAGAAGCATAAAGAGGAAGTGAAGAAGGTACTGAAAAAGATAAGGTAGTTGTATGACAAAAAGGGAATAGATCTTGGGGATCGCCCACTTATTACAAAACATTTAAATATTCATTAGTGGTTATTACCATATGTCTGACAGAACGTCGGACTAATTGTTGGGATAGGATGCGCTTTAGGAAAAAGAAAGAAGAGGATGTCGACCCCACCACTAAAAGGCTTTTAGAACAGGGTATAATAAAAGTCAAACAGGATAAGAAACGGGAAAAGACCGCTGTCGAGAAATTGAAAGAATTCGGTATGGTAACATACGATTTTTGGAGCGGTGTAAAATATGTCATCGTTTTATCTGCATTATTGTGGTGGCTGCCGCTTTTCGGACCTATGTTGTCAGGATATGTCGGTGGTAGGAGGACCGGCGGACCGAAGAAAGGTTTTTTCGCATCTGCTATAGCCCTTGTTGTAATCGGTGTGGTGCATTTCATCTTGATGAGCGCTTACTTGCCGGCTGAAGTGGTCGGTCTTATGGACGCACCGAGCATGATCGTAGGAACTTTCTCACAATATGAACTGGTCGCACCTTACGTTAAATTTTTACAATTATATTGGAGTTCATTTTTCACATCGATATTGGGTGGACTCCCTTATTCTCCTAACAGTTATCTGATAACAGCGATATTCGCGTATATCGGTGGGATGGTTTCCATTGATAGGCAGAGAGAGCTTTCTAGGATAGAGAACGAGGATTCTACATCTATAATGGTGAATGTTCCTAGTTTATCCTCCATGGCGGAGAAGTACATGCCCAGCAGATCATCAGGGTCACAATCACAAACACCAAGAAGTTACGCTTCGATGCAAGCTCAAAAGTGGAACAGTGAAGGTTCTAATTCCGCGGGTTCATCCTCACAGAAAAGGTTGGACGATCTTAAAAGGATACAGTTCAACAGCGGGGACGTTGAATTCGAGGAAAGTAATTCAAAAAGGAAGAGTTCCAATAAGAAAGATAAAAAGAATTCATCCGTTTTGAGCTTGTTTTCAACTGAAGAAGACGAGTTACCTAACAGGTCCGTTCATCATCATTCTAGTTCGGATGGAGATGACTGGGAAGTATTGTGATCTTTAATATTATTGAGAATTATTTCATTTTTAATAAGATTTCGTTTAAAATCTTTAACCATAAGATATATTTATGGTCATGATATTCTGTTTTTGGGGAAATTACATGAGATCTAAGAAAAAGGTAACGGTTTTTTGCTTGATCGTAATTGGAATGATGTTGATATCGAGTTTGAGTGGTCTGGCAGTGATGAACGAGAAAGATAAAAATATCGAGAAAAGTTCTGTAGATGAGAAAGGGATTTCAAAAAGTGACCCGAACCCGGATCCTAAAGATTCAGGTGGACCGGATACATGGGGATACGAGTGGATAAACAGTACTGGCAGTCCGTCTGTGCCGTATTTCTGGAATGATATTAGTGGATCTGGGACGGATAGTGGGCTGTCTGGAGATGACAGCTGGGTTAATATACCCATAGATTTTACCTTTGATTTCTACGGAAATCCCTATACTGATGTTTATGTCGATACAAACGGTTATCTTCAATTCGGTGCAGGAAGTGGAGATTATACCAACGACCCCATTCCTGATGCGGGGTCTCCAAACGATATAATATGTGTATTTTGGGACGATCTCTGGGATAACGGGGGTGCCGGAACACTCTACTATGAAACCATCGGGTCTTCCCCAAATAGAGCTTTAGTTGTAGAGTATGACAACTGGGAAACTCTCGGTGGAGATGGGCCAATGGATTTCCAAGTGATTTTGAATGAAACCGGTGAGATTTGGTTCTTGTACGATGGTTTGGGAACTGCTGATAGTGGTGGAGCCACTGTAGGGATAGAAAATTCTGATGGGACAGACGGACTAGCCTATTCGTACAATAATGGTTCAGCTATATCAGAAGGATTGGCAATCGAATTTCGATACGATCCATCCCCTTATCATGTGGGCTTGTCACCCGATATGCAGACCAATCACAGCGATCCTGGGACAGATGTGGACCATGTGCTCACGGTAGCTAACTTAGGCGAAAACAACGATACATACGATCTCACAGCCACTAATACTACTTGGCCTGTCACTTTTAGAAATATCGCGGACACCACAGATATCACTGAAATCTCCGTGAACTCTGGTGAGAGCAAGGACTTCATCGCTAGGGTTAGTATTCCCAACGCCGCCAATCCAGCTGATTACGATATCGCGAACATAACTGCAACGTCACAGGGCAATGTGAGCAAGAGTGATACTGTCCAGATCAAGACGGCTGTTAACGCTTTCATCCTTCTAGTGGATGATGACGCTGGACTGAGCACCGAGGACTGGTTCATGGATGCCCTGGATGATAATGGGTATCAGTATAACTACTTCAATAGGAGCCAAGAGTCCATAACTACGGACCACCTTATGGGCCATAATATCACTGTTTGGGGTACAGGAAATACCTACGGGTATACCTATGACACCCTCTCTTCCTCCGACAGAGATGCACTCGGTACCTATATGGACAACGGTGGGAGATTCTATCTCTCCAGCAGCCTAGGCGGGATTGATGTTAATTATTATGGGGGATGGACAAACTGGTATAATACCTACCTCCACTCGAGCTACGAATCAGACTATTGGGACCAACCGATGGACATGACTGGTATCTCGGGAGACCCTATAAGTGATGATCTGAACCTCACATTACACGACGGAGATTATGATACAGATCTGTGGGGCTACGCTACAGGAGTTTCACCGGTAAATCAAGGAGATATAACTTACATCAATACTACCAATTCTTTCAATTCCTCCATAAAGGCGAAAACTGGAATCTATAGGATGGTCTACACTGCTTTCGATTTCGCAGGTGTAAAAGGCCAGAGCAACAGAACAACATTGATGTACCGGATCATCGAATGGTTGGATCATACCGATCCTTATAGGGTGGAAATGAACCCTCAATTCCAAACGGCATTAGGAAGTTCTGGTACAACAGTTGACCACGTTATAACCTTGAACAATAATGGGAGTAATGATGATGTCTATAACCTCGCCGAAAGCAACAACACCTGGCCCGTCACCTTTAGAGATATCGACGATACCACGGATATAACCCAGATATCCGTGAACTCCAGCGAGAGCAAGGATTTCATCGCTAGGGTGACTATACCAAACGCTGCCCCGGATGGCGATTACGATATCGCGAATATAACTGCAACGTCGCAGGGTAATACCAGCCAAAAAGATACAGTCCAAGTAAAAAGTATAGTCCCATATGAGACACCTTGGTTCGATGATATGGAGAGTGGTGAAGGGGACTGGACCAACGAAACTACATCAGGAACGGTCTGGGAATTGGGAGATCCTAGTGGTGGCACTGGCCCCACTAACTCTTACTCGCCAAGTAACTGCTGGGGAACTAATTTACTCATAGACTATACGAACAATGCTGACTCATATCTTACCACACCTCCGGTTAATCTGAGTTCCGGAAGGAATAGATTGAACTTCTTCATGTGGCATGATATCGAGAGCAGTTGGGATGGTGGCTGGATCGAAGTTGGTGTCAATGGTTCATGGACAAAGATCTATCCTGAAGAAGGCCCTTCTTACGTAACAACAAGTGTCGGAGATGGATATACCGGCGACTCAGGTGGATGGGTAGATGCACAATTCGACCTTTCGAACTACTCTAATGAAGTCATCCAGATAAGGTTCCGATTCGCCAGTGATGGTTCGGTCACATATCCTGGATGGTATATCGACGACGTATACATAGGAGGCCCACCGGACTATGAGAACGACTTGAAACCTGATTTCCAGACGAACTTTGGCGATGCGGGAACGGAGGTGGATCATGTACTGACCGTGAGCAATACCGGTGCTGAGAACGACACCTACACCCTCTTAGCTACTAACACTACTTGGCCTGTTACTTTAAGAAATATCACCGATACCACAACTATCAATTCGATATCTGTAAATTCAGGCGAGAGCAAGGACTTCATCGCTAGGGTGAGTATTCCCAACGCCGCCAATCCAGTGGATTACGATATCGCGAACATAACTGCAACGTCACAGGGCAATGTGAGCAAGAGTGATACTGTCCAGATCAAGACGGCTGTTAACGCTTTCATCCTTCTAGTGGATGATGACGCTGGACTGAGCACCGAGGACTGGTTCATGGATGCCCTGGATGATAATGGGTATCAGTACAATTATCTTAATAGGAGTCGAGAGTCGGTAACCACGGATGACCTCATGGGGCATAATATCACATTATGGGGTACTGGGAATACAATTGGGTATTACGAGGATACCCTCTCCTCCTCCGACAGAGATGCACTCGGTACCTATCTTGATAACGGTGGGAGACTCTATCTTTCCAGTAGCCTAAGCGGATATGATGCTGAATATTATGGGGGATGGACAAACTGGTACAACACCTACCTCCACTCGAGCTACGAAAATCTCTATTGGGGCCAACCCAGGAACATGACCGGTATCTCGGGAGACCCCATAAGTGATGATCTGAACCTCACCCTTTACGATGGTGATTATTATACAGATCTGTGGAACTACGTTACAGAAGTTTCACCGGTAAACCAAGGAGATATAACTTACATCAATACTACCAATTCCTTCAATTCCTCCATAAAAGCGAACACTGGAATCTACAGGATGGTCTACACTGCTTTCGATTTCTCCGGCGTCAAAGGACAGGGCAACAGAACCACCTTGATGTATCGGATCATCGAATGGTTGGATCAGACCGATTCACATGGAGTAGGTATATCCCCCAAGGAAAAGATGAAGATTGGAAACACCTCAGAAACATTGGAGTATAATTTCACTATATTCAACGGAGGAAGTAACGATGACACCTATGACCTCTCGGTTGTCGATGAGATGTGGACTACGGACATCTACGATGAAACTGGCACATCTACCATAAACCAGATCAGTGTGAATTCCGGCGGATCGGCTAATATAACCGT
>CAZFVW010000079.1:0-7521 GCA_964522285.1 uncultured Thermoplasmata archaeon
AACTATGCCGACCACGCTGAAGAGACTGGCAAAGAATTACCGGAAAGGCCCAAACTCTTCCTAAAAGGTCCGAACACCATCTCGGCACATTTGTCCAACATCACTCTCCTCCCAGATAAAGTGAGGATCGATTACGAGGCAGAACTGGGTGTTGTGATAGGTGAACAGTGCAGGAACGTAAAAGCAGAAGATGCGGAGGAAGTGATATTAGGATACACTTGCGTTAACGACATCTCAAATCGGGACGACCAGCGTATAGAACAGAACTGGATCCGTGGAAAGGCTTTCGATAACGCAGCTCCTATCGGCCCGTGTATAAGCACACCTGACTTAATACCAGAGGATGCAGAGATCACCCTCAGAAAGAACGGTACTGTAAAACAAAAATCCTCTATAGATAACTTGATATTCTCAGTTCTAGAACTTATCGAAGAGATCACAAGATACATGACACTAGAACGTGGAGATATAATATCAACAGGTACACCAGCAGGTGTTGGACCTATCGAGGATGGTGACAAGGTCGAAGTCGAGATCGAAGGGGTCGGTACTTTGATCAATTATTTCGATAAGCCGTGAGCCCTAACAGGTAACGTGTAATATCACAATACTCTTATCTCGATCAAATTTGAACGACTGTTCTACCAAGTCAGGGGTCTTCATCTCAGTCCACTCTATTCCTTTTTCCCTCAGCATCTCTTTTGTTTCATCTAGAAGATGTAGTTTTCCATACTGGCCAGTTCCGACTATCACATTCTCTATCGGTCTATCGATCATATTTAGATAGGTTTTCATCTCTTCCTTGGTGAATTTATGACTGGTCCCATGTTTAGATTTGGAGATCTGTTTCTTCCTCTTTATTATACGGTTTGGTATGATAACAATATCGTGATTGTAAACTTTCCCACCGACCTTCACTTTCCCGAATGACGTATCTTCTATCATCATTTTCATCACCATGGAGTCAACAAGTTAGGTGAAATCCACCCGCTACCTTCTTTCCCGATTTCAGTTCTTTATTATATACTTTACAAGCTTTCTTTGTTGAAAAACTCTTCACTTCGAAGTCAAGCTCTCTTTCCACGTTAGCTGGTACTGTCATATTTCCACCGCTCCCTGTGCCTATGATAAGGATATCTGGATCGAACTCTATGACATCTTTTAGATCTTCAACATGTAGCCTGTGACCGCTCTTCCTCCACCACCCCTGCTTCACTTCCTTACCTAGTAATATCACATCATCCGTGTACTTTCTTCCATCGATCACGATCTTTCCGAATGAGTAATCTTCGATCCATCTTCCCGACATCATTAATAAATCGTATAATGTGTTTATAAAATTTTTCGGAACTGCTAAACATTAGCGATAGACTTTTATGTGAGTTCTCAATAGGCGAAATGGGATATAATGAGCAAGATAACATTCAGTATAATAAAAGCTGATGTAGGCGGGTATCCAGGTCATGCCACAGTACATCCAGAATTGATCGAAGTAGCTGAGAAGAGTCTCAAGAGTTCAGACGTTCTGGAGTCATTTCATGTAACGCACTGCGGAGATGACCTTGAATTACTCATGACACATCGTGAAGGAGAGGATTCTGAAAAAATACATACTTTAGCTTGGGATACATTCCAAACGGCAACTGAAAAAGCGAAAGAATTGGGTCTTTATGGAGCTGGACAGGATATCCTTTCAGACGCCTTCTCAGGTAATATCAGAGGGATGGGGCCAGGTATAGCCGAGATCGAATTTACACCAAGGAAAGCAGAACCTGTCGTCGCATTCCTTATGGATAAGACAGAACCGGGTGCATTCAACTACCCGATATTCAAGATGTTCGCGGACCCATTCAACACAGCTGGATTGGTCATCGACCCATCACTCCACAACGGTTTTGTTTTCGAGATATGGGATATCAAAGAATCTACGAAGATAATGATGGAGACTCCAGAGGAGATCTACGACATCTTAGCTCTGATCGGGGCAAAGGGAAGATTCGTTATCAAAAGAGTGTTCCCAAAAGAGGGAAAACTGCCTGGTGACGAACCGGTTGCAGCGATCAGTACAGAAAAACTCTACCAGATCGCAGGGGAATATGTAGGTAAAGATGACCCTGTGGCTGTCGTAAGAGCACAATCCGGTCTACCAGCACTTGGAGAAGTTCTAGAGCCGTTCTCACATCCGTATCTAGTATCTGGATGGATGAGAGGGAGCCACAACGGTCCGATCATGCCGGTAGGAGTTAAAGATGCAAAGTGTACAAGATTCGATGGACCACCGAGAGTTGTCAGTCTAGGGTTCCAAGTAAATAACGGTAAGATAGCTGAACCTCTAGACTTGTTTGATGATCCAGCCTTCGATCCAGTTAGAGAAAAATCCGCCACAACCGCAGATTACATGAGAAGACACGGTCCATTCGAACCACACAGACTGCCGTTGGAAGATATGGAATACACGACTCTACCCAAAGTCATGAAGGGACTCGAAGAAAGGTTCGAAGACGTAGAATAAAACAACAAAGCAAAATCCTTTATTTCTTTTTTCTTTTTTTAATTTTTCATATCTCCGATGTAGCCATGATCTCGAAAACTAGATCGAACGGTTTGTCAGTAGATCCTGTTTCTATCTCACTCACGCCGAATTTCTTCAATTTACCTATAGATGGTACAAGGATATCATCTTCTCTTTCCCAACCCATGTGATCAAGCAATCCATCTGTATCACAGCTGGTCACCACTGCAGCTTTATCGGACATATCCTTTAGACCCATCTTCTTGATGGCGTTCTTTATCTGCCTTTCTCCAGAAGAACACAGTAATATCTCCATCTCGAGAGAATCGGCTCTGTTTTCATCGTTTTCGAATCTACTTCGTGCTTTTTCAATCGCCCATAAAAGATGATCCTTACCCACAACCATCTCCGGATCGAATATCTGGACGGAGCAGTTATTATCTTTTGAATAGTCTGTAATCTTTTCGAATACGGTATCTGTTAGTGCCTTTTTATCTATTTTAACACCGATTACATCGAGATCTGTCAATCAGAATCCTCCTCGAAATGGATATCTACTTCCCGGATGTCGTCTACACCTTTAAGTGAACTCAACATTCCTTTGATCCCGTTTTTTATTATATTCGATGGGAAAGGAGTCAATGGTATCTCTTTTCCGTTCACTTCTATCTGTATCGTACTTTTACTACTTATTGACACACAATTTGATAGCTTCTCATCACCATCTAAGACCGCTTCAGCGAATTCCCTACAACCATCGTATCCACAATCTCCGCAGTCCAGCATAGGAAGTTTGTTGTATATCTTGTAGATGTTGATCTCTCTTTCAATACTATCGATCATATCTTCTATTTGATCATCCAAGATGTCACTCGCTTCACCGATATCTTTTTGCAGCGTGATATTCGGGATGTCTGCGTCCTTGAATCCCTCTATGATCACTATATCGTAGTATCCAAAAGAAGATATCAGTTCGACGATCTGTTCTAATTCCATCTTATCGGTATAGATGAACGATGTTTCAACTGCAGTAGAAAACACGACCAATTCAGAACCGGCTTCAGCGTGTTTCCATGTATCTGTATCTTCCTTATCTATCGAATATTCGCCTGTCGTATGCTTGATCGATGCTATCCTGTAATCCGTCGATCCTAATCTTTCAATAACTTCCGTTGCCAGAGTTGTTTTTCCAGTCTTCTTTCCACCGCTTATAGCGAAAACTGGGATCTTTTTTTCTTCCATATATCATCCCTCTCTACTTATTTCTCATCTTGTAGCTTATTACTAAATCTTTCGCCGCTTTTGTCTCATCGACTCTTCTAACGGAGGTGTTATAGGGAGCGTTATGGACCTTTTCGTGGCTCTCTTCCAATATCTTCTCTACGGTATCAGCGAACCCGTCCAGCGTTTCCTTCATCTCTGTTTCCGT
Organism: uncultured Thermoplasmata archaeon; assembly: GCA_964522285.1. Lineage (GTDB taxonomy): Archaea > Thermoplasmatota > Thermoplasmata > Halarchaeoplasmatales > Halarchaeoplasmataceae > CAZFVW01. The sequence goes on from CAZFVW010000079.1 coordinate 3,942, forward strand.
AGGTTCTATCATGAGTGCTTCATCTACTATCAGTGGGAAGTAAATAGTCGGTGCGTGATAACCGTAATCCAGTAATCTTTTTGCGAGGTCGACTGTTTTCAGGTCTTTATCTTTTAATTTGTTCCCAGATAGAACGAATTCGTGCTTTCTTAGTGATTTGTAAGGTAGATCCAGAACCTTCTCCAACCTCTTCCTTAGGTAATTGCTGTTCAGTACGGACCTTTCCGCCGCTTTGGTCAATCCATCCGATCCTTTTCTCAGGATATACGAGTACGCTTTTAAAAGAACTCCCCAGTTGCCGTAGAATCCCTTCACTTTACCGATGGTATTTTTTAGGTCATAGTTCAGGTAGTATCCGTCATCGTTTTTATCCACTATCGGGGTGGGAAGGTATGACTTCAATTCATCCGTAACTCCAACTGGACCTGCGCCCGGCCCTCCTCCTCCGTGTGGTGTGCTGAAAGTCTTATGGAGGTTGAAGTGCATTATATCGAAATTCATCTTTCCGGGACTGGTCTTTCCCATTACCGCGTTCAGGTTCGCCCCGTCGTAATACAGTAATGCCCCAGCATCATGGACTATCTCAGCTATCTCGCACACGTCTTCTTCGAAGAGACCTAATGTGTTCGGATTCGTTAACATAAATGCCGCTGTATCCTCACCTACAGCTTCTTCTAGGGCATCAAGATCCACACATCCATCTTCGGATGGTATCTCAACTGTTTTATAACCCAACATCGAGGCGCTGGCAGGGTTGGTTCCGTGTGATGTGTCCGGTAGAACTACCTCGCTCCTTTCATCGTTCCTATTTTTATGATATTCGTTTACAATCATCAATCCAGTTATCTCACCGTGGGCTCCGGCCGCCGGCTGTAGGGTCACAGCGGCCATACCTCCGATCTTAGCTAGTTTCTCTTGTAGATCGTACATGATCTCGAGAGAACCCTGGATGGTATCTTCCGGCTGGTAAGGATGAAGGTCCATGCCTTTCTCCATCCCCGCTAATCTTTCTGCGTACTTCGGGTTGAACTTCATCGTACATGACCCTAGGGGATAAAAGCCGTTCTCGATACCGTAATTCATCTGGGAAAGTCTGTTAAAGTGCCTAACTACTTCGAATTCCGGTAAGTCTGGTATGTTCGGTGCTTCCTTCCTGGCTATGCTTTCCGGTAGAGGATTATCCTCGATATCCCTATCAACCGCGTGTTCTTCAAGAAGAAGATGAGTTGGGTACCGTGCTTGTCTGTACTCTTCTTTCATCGTGCCACCTCCCTTAATACGTCGATCAATTTTTCTTTATCTTTATCAGTATTGGTTTCAGTAGTAGAAACCAGTAATCCAGGATGCAATTTTTCTAAACGACCTGAGTTTTTACCAACACTAACACCGGGTAGAACTCCATCATCCATGGCTCTATTCATCAATCCCTGTACATCATCTGATGGTATCTTCACGAAGAACTCGTTAAAGAATTCTCCATCGAAATAAGGTGATTCGAATCCATCAATTTCATCGATCTTCTGGGCGAGCTCATGAGCTTGTTGATAATTTTTCTTCGCTAGTTCTTCAAGTCCCTTACCGCCCTTGAGGAAAAGATAAGCTGCAGAAGCTAGAGCCATGAGTGCTTGATTGGTGCAAATGTTAGACGTCGCTCTCTCTCTTCTTATATGCTGCTCCCTGGTCTGAAGTGTCATGCAGTAAGCCGTTCTCCCGTCTTTATCTTCTGTCTCGCCGATCATCCTTCCGGGCATCCTTCTTATGTGTTTCTTTTTACAGGCAAATATTCCTACCGTTGGACCACCAAGAGATGTCTGTATCCCTAATGGCTGGCTGTCTCCGATCACTATGTCAGCTCCCCATTCTGAAGGTGGTTTCATCAAAGAGAGGGCGATAGGGTTGGAACCTACAACAAGTATCGATCTGTGATCTTCCTTTAGATCCTTGTAAAGATCGATGTTTTCCTCCAGTACACCGAAGGCGTTTGGTGTTTCAATATATAATCCTAAAATGTCATCGCTCATCTTGTTTTTCAAGTCCTCTTCATCCACCGTGCCTTTATCTTCATCGTAGCTCACTTTCTCGATCTCGACATCGGTGCCTCTGAGATAGTTATTCAATACCGACCATCTCTCCCAGTGTATGTTCTCTGGTACAAGGAATTTCTTTCTTTTTCTCTTACCAATTCTAGCCGACATCAAAACCGCTTCAGCGAAGGCTGTAGAATAATCGTACATGCTCGTGTTCGCAGCATCCATACCAGTTAGTTCACAGATCAAACTCTGATACTCAAAAAGGGATTGGAGCATACCCTGGCTTACTTCGGCCTGATAGGGGGTGTAAGATGTGTAAAATTCCGACCTTCCGATGATCTCGAAAACTGAAGAAGGTACATAATGTCTGTATATCCCTCCACCAGCGAAATTTGCTATCTCATCTAATGATATATTTTTATCTAATTTTGATTTGACCTCATTAACAACTTCCATCTCAGATATTCCTTTTGGGATATCTATTTCTCCCCTTACATCTTCTGGAACATCGCTGAATAATTCATCGACATCTCTTATACCCAATTCTTGAAGCATTTCATCTTCTTCGTCCATCGACACACCGTGTCGTGATATGTGAGTATCTTAAAATCTTTTCGTCTTAAAATCGTAAACAAGGTTTTTAAACACCATCACCATCTATAATCGGATTAAGAACATGACTGATCTAGATGAACTTGAAAAGGAAGTCCTCGATAAACTGAAACCCAGTGAGGAAGAAGTAGAAGAAGTAAAGAAGGTGAGCCAACGATTGGAAGAAGAGATACATGATATTACCAGTGATGATATCAAGACGAAGTTGGTCGGATCAGTGGCTAAAGACACTTTCTTGAGAGATCCAGATATCGACATGTTCGTTCTTTTTCCCCAGAATATCAGTAAAGAGGAGATGACTGAGAAGGGACTTTCTCTGGGAAGGGAATTGTTAGATAATATCGAGGAAAAATATGCCGAGCATCCGTATCTTCACGGTACTTATGAAGGGTATAAAACCGATATCGTTCCATGTTACGATGTAGAAGATATCGATGATATGAGATCATCTGTAGATAGAACACCTCTTCACACGGAATACGTCATAGAACACCTCAAAGACGAGCTTAGAGACGATATATTACTGTTAAAAGCATTCCTTAAAGGCATAGGTGCTTACAGTGCCGAGGCGAAAGTACAGGGCTTCTCAGGTTATCTATGCGAATTGTTGATCATCTATTACGATGGTTTTCACGAACTGCTTCGTTCTTCCTCCGAATGGGTAAAAGGTACTAGGTTGGAATTTGAAGATTCAGGTGAACGATTCGATGAAACCTTCATATTCATCGATCCGGTGGACCCCCGTAGGAACGTCGCTTCCGCATTATCTCCAGAAAAGATGTTCCTGTTCATCTACGCTGCTAAAAGATACCTAGATGAACCGAAGATAGAATTCTTCTTGCCTAACCCACTCCAGTTCAAGAGTGAAGGAGAATTGATAGATTCGATAAACGAGAGAAGGACTGACATCATCTCCGTTTCATTCAAACGACCCGATA
>CAZFVW010000080.1:0-4976 GCA_964522285.1 uncultured Thermoplasmata archaeon
GGTAAGAAAATACGATGTTCTAGAGAGAAGTAAGATAATTTTCATGAACAATATGATCGGAAGGTTTCCTTTGAAACTAGCAGACCGAGTGATCGTTCTCACTGATCATCTAGGTAGAGAAGCTGTAGAAAAGGGATGTAAAAAAGAAAAGATAGTGAAATTACCACAGCCAGTGAACACGGATAAGTTCACACCTCCTTCAAAGAAAGAAAAACAAGAGATAAGGGATGAGCTAGGTCTTCCATCGGATAAGAACATAGCATTAACAGTTGGTAGACTGGACAGGTTGAAGGGACTGCATATTCTAGAAAAGGCAATAGATGGATACGATGAACAAGACCTCATCTTCTGTTTGGTGGGTGAAGGAGATTACAGGAACAGATTGAGTAAAAAATACCCCCATAAAGTCATAACTCCAGGGAGAGTGCCATTCGAGATGGTCGAGAAGTATTACAAAGCGTCAGACATATTGATACATCCATCGATGTTAGAGGGATTACCCAACGTGGTTTTAGAAGCACAGGCATCGGGCTTACCCGTTCTGGCTAGAGAAGCTAATTACACGCCGGAATTGGGAATACCGACTTTCAAAGATCCAGAAGAGCTTATCGAACTGCTAAATCAAGAATGGAAATATGTACCTCTACCACCTGAATTAAAGCTAGATCAGCTGAAAAATAGGTATATTCGATTCGTGAAAGAGCTCACACAGATAGAAAAATAAACTCACCCTAATTCTTATATAACCTGATAGTCTGATTCTCCTTTGATGAAGACGGCTCTTATAGGAATGGACGGGCACACTTTTGATCTGTTGATACCATGGGTTGAAAAGTACGACCTTCCGAATATAGAGAAGATCTTGAAAGAGGGTTTACACGGCACACTCGAGAGCACCATACCCCCATCTACGGCGGCTGCATTTCCCGCTTTGTGCACCGGGGTCAGCTCCGAGAATTCAGGCCTATGGGGTTGGCGTGAGATCGACATGGAGAACAACCAGCAGGTGAGGATCAACACCAACAGGTTCAAGGCTGAAAGACTTTGGAAGATATTATCCGATAACGATCTAAGATCGGTATGGCTCAACGTCCCGACCACTTACCCACCAAATGAATTCGACGGATGGATGGTGACCGGTTTAACAACACCAGACACGAATTCTAATTTCACACACCCTCCGGGACTGAAAGATGAGATACTTAAGAGAGAACCCGAGTACCAGATACACCCGAGTTTTTACTACTCGGAAGAAAGGTCAGAAGAATTTTTCCAAGAGATCAGAGGGATGCTAAAAAAGAGGTTCAGTATAGCGAAATATCTCTGGAACAAGAAACCCTGGGATGTCTACGTAGCTCTTTTCAGATTTCCGGATTGTGTTTTACACCACCTCTGGCCGGAGGATGAAGAGAAAGAGAAGTACATCTTGAAGATACAAAAACAGGTCGACGAGTATCTGGGCTGGTTTTTGGAAAAGGAAGATGTGAATTTCATGTTCTTCTCCGACCATGGATTCACTCAGAATAAGCATCACGTTAACTCCAATAAGCTGTTGATGGAGAAAGGATGGCTTTCTTTAATAGATAAAAAGTCTTCCCAGATGAAGAATAAATTCCTGGCTTGGGTCAAACAGAAAGCGAAGGAATTCGTCAGGAAACACGACCTTATGTACCTCGTGAAGAAGATATTCTCACAGAAGACCATCGATAAGCTCCCGGAATCAACCGGCCCATCGATACCTGAAGATGTTGACTGGGACAGGTCGAAGGCGGTAGCGATAGGTGCGGCTAAGACCGCAATCCTCTATTTGAGAAAAGACCTCCGTGATGATAAGAAGAGTTTAGAAGGTCTAAAAAGGATATTCAATGAGATCGCAAATAAGAATGACCTAGATATAGAATTCATGATACCAAAACAAGGTCCAGATCTATTGGTTATATCCCGAGAAAAGGTATGGGATTTTTCTCACGACCTGAATGTAGATTCAGTGATAACACATGATAAGAACAACCAGCACGACCACAACGGTATATTCATGGCCTACGGAGATATATTCAAGAAAGGCGAAGTCCAGAAGTCAAGGATATTCGACATCCCTCCTACGATGTTACATCTATTGGATATAGATATTCCTTCGAATATGGATGGAAGCGTCATGAAACATATATTTAAAGAAGACAGGGATCCATACATTAGAGATATCAAAAGGAAGAAGGCTGAATCCTCCGCTTTATCCCAAGCAATAGGAAAATTATCTGAAAGTGGGAAAATATAGATATAATAGTATCAAGATTTTAACGAAAATTCGGTGCAGAATATGGAAATATCGGTAATAATCACATCGTTCAAAGACGAAAAGATCGACTCATCCATAGAGAGTCTCCTGAAGCAAAAAAGAGTCCCTGATGAGATCATCGTTGTCGAGAGTTCCGATGATGAATTTTATGAAGAACTAAAACAGAGATGGGATGATAAAAAACCTGTTAAGTTCGTCAGGACACCCGTCGGCGCATCGGTTGCCGAGGCTAGAAATTACGCTATAGAAGCTGTTCAAGGAGGTATCATATGTTTCTTGGATACCGACGAGATAGCACCTAAAAGCTGGGTAGAGAAACTGACAAAACCGATAATCGAAGGTGAAGCGGATTTTACCGGCGGACCTACGAAGAACATCGGCGATTATAGATACCGTGACTACTTTCAGAAAAGAGAGGATTACTTCTACAAGTACATAGTTTCTAAGAACCCGGAGACGATACCGATGGGCAACTCCGCCTGGAGAAAGGATGTATTTGAAGAGATAGGAGGTTTTGATAACGATCTAGATTTCTCAGGTGAGGACTGGGATGTTAACCTCAGAGCGGTGAAAGCAGGATACGAAGGAAAGTTCGTTCCGGATGCCTGGTTGTATCATAATCAATCATCTCTGAACTCCGCCATCAAGATCATCAAAAAGAAGTATAAGTATAATGTAGGCGGTGCCATGGCCCAGTTGAAGAACAGTTGGATGAAGAAACGGACAAAAAGGAAGGGAAAGATGCCGTTTTCTAAGAAATATTTTCACTGGCTAGAGTTTTTCGAGTTACTAGTAAAGCCGTTCGCCCTGATAACTGCATATTACAGATGCAAAAAGAATAACATAATTTGACTATAAAACATGAAAAATTTATTATTAGACCCTATTCTATCGATTTTTACATATGAGTAAAAAACTTATCATCATAGGTTTGGATGGAGTTCCCTGGCGTGTTTTAGATAAGATGATAGAAGAGGGAGCTACTCCCAATCTAGCTAAGTTGAAGGAGAGTGGAACACATGGCGTTTTTAAAACCACGATACCGCCCTTGACACCTCCAGCATGGTCTTCTATACAGACAGGTGTGAACCCCGGTAAACACGGTGTATTTTCTTTTCAGGGACCTAACAGGAAAAAAGGTAAAAGAGAAGGCGGACCACCTGTAACAGTAAATTCTGAAGACATCCAGACCATGACATTTCCGGAATATCTAGATAATGCCGGATTGAAAGCAGTTCTTGTTAATCTTCCATTAACTCACCCCCCGAGAACGAACTTTCCCACAGTCGGCAGTATATTTTCGAACAAAAAAGTGACACCTGAGTCTCTTGAGAAGAAATATGATTTCTCTGACTATGAGATATCCGTCAAAGGGATGACTGAAACCAACGTGGTAGCCAATCTCAAAAATATTTACAAGAACGTAGAAAAGAATTTTCCAGTTATCAAAGAGATGTACCAAAATGAGGAATGGGACCTATTCTTCTATATGTTCAGTCAGACCGACTGGTGCTTACATCAAGCAGGGGAAGATTTCTATTTGGGTAAGGATGAAGATAGAGCTGAATGGGTCAAGAAGATATACCACACTATAGACGATAAAGTCGGATGGTTCATGGAAGATATGGATGAAGAAACTAATCTATTGATAATGAGCGATCACGGTTTTGATTATTATAATAAACAATTGAGTCCAGCGAATAAACTGAGGAAACAAGAATTGATAAAAGTCAAGCCAAAATCGGTTGAATGGAAATCTGGAAACACGGTGAGGGACAATATAATTGCAAATATCTTCAGGATTGGTTTGCATTCTAAAAGCATATCGAGATCACTAGAATACAGGTATCCATGGTTCTGCAACAAAAATATGGAGCAGGTAAAGGAGGAATCCGTTGTTTTAGCAGGGGATCCGAAGTTCCCAGCATTTTTCCTGAACGATGAGAGATTTTTTGATTTCGTCCATGACCAGGAAGAGAATATTGCGAAGATAGGACAAGCTCTATATGAGTACAGCGATAAGATAAAGATCCACAGTAAGGATGAGATCTATTGGGGTGATCAAATGGAGTGGGGTCCTGAGTTCATCGCGATGCCCGGAAAATACCTCCCTAAGATGTTCTTGATCAATCGAGAAGTGGTATCAGGAGAATTCCAACACAGTATCGATGGCATATTCATGGCATACGGACCAGATATCGATGAAGGAGAGATAAATGGCTCATCGGTTTATGATATCACACCTACGATCTTACATTATTTTAACATTCTACTATCTACTGAATTCGATGGAAATGTATTGAAAGGGATCTATAAGGAAAATTCAGAGTTCAATAGAGAAGCCAAATACGCTGAAAAGGAAGAAGAAAAAACACTTAAAGAAAGTATCAAAAAATTGAAAGTATAAAAACCAACACCCAAATAATTATATCAGACACAGGATTAAGTGATATCAATGCTCATCTCTGTCATAATAACTGTGATGAACGAAGAAAGAGATATGCCCGACCTACTCGATAGTCTGGTTGTCCAGGAACCCCCTATAGAAGTTCTGGTAGTTGATGCCCACAGCGATGATGATACCCAGAAGATAGTCAAGGATTACTCATCCCAGTATGATTTCATCCACCTCCACAAGAAAGGAGGAACAAGGGGAGAAGGTCGTAACTTCGGAGCCAAG
>CAZFVW010000080.1:4986-7465 GCA_964522285.1 uncultured Thermoplasmata archaeon
AGAAGGCCAAAGGAGATAAACTAGCTTTTATAGATGGTGACGAGATCGTCAATCCATTCTGGGCTGAGGAGATGAGGAGGAGTGCACATGATCACGATGTAGTAGCGGGCAGGACGATACAGATTGGTTATCATGCATTCGAGAAATTGGAAAGAGTTGAATTATACCACAAAGGATACGATATCACCTATCCGAGTTGTAATCTGTTATACGATAAAGAACTGTTCGAAAAGATCGGAGGGTTTGATAAGTGGTTCGAGACCGCTGAAGATATAGATCTAAATTTCAGAGCGGTCGAGGCGGGGGCGAAGATCGGATTCAACGGTAAAGCGATAACATACCACAGGACTAGAGGTAGTTTCTACGGGTTCTTCAAGCAGGCTTTCTGGAACGGATTCGGGAGGAAGCAGCTCACCATGAAGCACGGCAAGCTGTGGAGCGATTATTCTCCTGATGATATGCTGGACCATAAGATAACACCTTGGTACTTCGCCAGGATGATCCCTGCATTTGTAGGATATGCAGCCTGTAAGTTCTTCGGTAATAAACCCGAAGAATCTAAAGAACCCTATTGACCATTATCATCATTTCTGAATATAGGAAATAGTTATAAAGGAGAAATGTTTGTTTCCGCTTGTTATGAAGATATCAGTTGTGATTCCTACCATGAATGAGGAGGAATCTATAGGAAAGGTTTTAGATGACGTAAATCAAGCATTATCGGGTAGAGATTATGAAGCCTTGATAGTCGATACGAACTCTACTGATAAGACCAGGGAGATAGCCCGTTCTAAAGGTGCTAGGGTAGTTGATGAACCGAGGAGAGGTTACGGTCGAGCTTACAAAACAGGATTCAAGGCTGCTGAGGGAGATATAATAGCCACTCTAGATGCGGACTGTACCTATCCCGCCGAGATGATACCCAAGATGGTGATTATGATAGAGGAAGAAGGGTACGATTTCATAACCACCGATAGATTGACAGGCTTATCATCCGAGGTCATGGGCGGTATGCATAAATTTGGAAACTGGGTTTTGAAAACTACTACGAACATATTATTCGGTATCCACCTTAAAGATTCTCAATCCGGCATGTGGGTATTCAAGAAATCTGCACTCAGACACCTCAACTTGACAAGCGACGGTATGCCTCTATCAGAAGAGATCAAGATAGAAGCTATCAAGAAAGGACTTGAGTGGGACGAAGTCCACATAGATTACAGACAGCGCTCAGGCGACGCTAAGATACAGACCTGGGGCGACGGTTGGAAGAACTTCAAATTCCTATTCAAAAAGAGATTCGGTATGGTGTGAGGTATGAGAGAGATAAAGATATCACCGTCACTTCTTTCCGCGGATTTTTCATGTCTTAGAGAAGATATCGAACGAGTTAAAGAAGCCGAATGGCTACACTTAGATGTCATGGACGGACATTTCGTTCCGAATCTAACCATCGGGCCGTGTGTTCTAAGTTCCGTGAGGGATATCACCGATCAGAAATTCGATACACATCTTATGATAGAAGATCCAGAAGATTACATCTCGTCATTCACGGATTGTGGTTCGGACTATATCACCATCCACGCCGAGCCCTGTGATGATTTGGAACCTATTATTAAAAAGATCAAAGAGGGGGATATCAAGGCGGGGGTCAGTTTGAATCCAGATACACCTTTAGAGGAAGTTGAATGTGTTCTCCCAGAACTAGATCTTTTACTGATAATGACCGTTGTTCCCGGCTTTGGAGGCCAGGGTTTCATGGAAGAGGTCGTTCCAAAGATAGCCAAAGCTAGAGAAAAGATCGATTCCATGGGTTTGGATACACTGATATCTGTAGACGGCGGGATTTCGCCAAAAACTGCTCCGATGGTAGCTAAAGCGGGAGCGGACATTCTGGTAGCTGGGTCAGCGATATTCGGGGAAGGAGATCCGAAAGAGAACCTCAGAAGATTGAGGGACTCCTGCGATTAGGTGCTCAGTTCTTTACACTTCATCGACTTCTTCCTCTGGAATGTATTTATCTTCTTCAGTTTGGTCTAGATTTTCTTCTTGGTATTCCTCATCCATATATTCATCTTCTAGATCCTCTTCCTCTTCGAGTTCTTCTTCGAATCCTTCTTCCTCTTCTTGATGCTCAACATATCCACCTTCTACTTTACGGTAAAGCAAGATTATAACCACTAGGATCAAGATCAATCCCAACAGTACGTAAAATAGATTTGTTTGGTATATCGGTTTTGGATAAGATTCGAAACTCATCTCCTCTTCGCTGCTGGATGTGACTGTAACTTCTTTACTCTCATCGAGGTCGACCTCCGTTAGCATGTATGTTGTTTTAAAGGTCGCTTTTATGGTGTAATCGTCCCCAGCCGGTAGTTTGAAAGTATATTTGCCGTTATCGGTGTATCCACTCCAAATCCTATCACCGCTTTCAACTACGACGTATACGTCGGAAAGTTTCCCGTCTCTATCTTCGGTT
>CAZFVW010000081.1:0-7464 GCA_964522285.1 uncultured Thermoplasmata archaeon
ACGCCTTCGAAACCGCTAGAAAATTGGCTGTCAAGGAAGGGCTTTTCGTAGGCATGAGTTCGGGAGCCGCCGTTCACATATCTCTCGAGCTCGCACAGGAATTAGAAGAAGGATACATAGTCACGATACTCCCTGACGGAGGTGAGAAATACTTCAGCACACCCCTCTTCGATTCAAGGGAATGTATGAAATGTATCAGAGAGTACGGTTCTTTGTTGGACCACCCTCCCGAGAACCTCAAAGAATATGTTGACGAATTGGAAAAGTTGATTAAAAACGACGATATTCTGTAATATACCGAGAGATATGATATTATGAGCGACAAAAAGCAGTTCGAGGTGGATATAGAGAACATCGAGGATTACAAGTTCAACGTTAAGTTCGATAAAGAGAGCATGGGTGAGATAATCACCGACGAAACTGAAGAGGTAGGGGGAGGTGAGGAAGGCCCTCCGCCCAGTAGACTGTTGGCCGCTGCAACTCTCAACTGCTTGATGGCCAGCTTGAAATTCTGTTTAGACAAGAAAAGGGTGGATATCAAGTCATTGAAAGGAAAGGTCACCGGAACGATCGAAAGGGTTGATAAAAGACTGCGAGTTACTAAACTAGACGTCGATATACAGCCAGGCGTGGATGAAGAAGATAAGAAGAAGCTCGAGCAGTGTGTCGATATATTCGAGAGCTACTGCGTGGTGACTGAAAGCGTAAGGAATGGTATCGATGTAGATGTGAACGTGGAACCAGAGGTGTGAACCATCCGTCAAACAAAGCTTTTCGGTGAAGACGATCTAGAGAAGGTCAACACAGAGATAAATTCCTGCACCAAGTGCCCTCTGCATGAGAACAGGACGAACGCAGTCCCAGGAGAAGGTGATAACGATGCTGATATAATGCTGATAGGCGAGGGTCCGGGCGAAGAGGAAGATAAACAGGGCCGTCCCTTCGTGGGCCGAGCGGGAAAATTCTTAGATGAACTGATCGATTCCGCCGGTTTGGAACGGAAAGAGGTGTTCATCACCAACGTGGTCAAGTGCAGACCTCCCGAGAACCGTGACCCGAAAAAAGCTGAGATCAAAGCCTGCAACCCCTACCTTAAAAGGCAGATCGAGTTGATCGATCCTGATGTTATCTGCACTCTTGGTAACCACGCTACGGAGACACTTATCGGTAAGAAAGGGATAACAAAATTGCATGGAAAAGAGTTCGAATATCAAGGCAAGAAACTGGTGCCACTGTATCACCCAGCGGCTTCATTGTACAATCCCAACCTGGTTGAAGACATGATCGACGATTTCAAAGATCTGACCAGATGACCCTCCTCTTCCTATTTAGACGTAGGTAAATTTTATTTACAGCCTTATCATAAGCGGTACTCCCCAAGGGCCCATGGCTTAGGTTGGTTATAGCGTCCGGCTGATAACCGGGAGGTCGAGAGTTCAAATCTCTCTGGGCCCATTATTTTTCATCCTAAAGTAATCAGATCAGAGAATTTTTGGTCATGAAAAAGTATAATTAACAAACGTTAGATATTGTAGTGGTAGAACGATATGAAATACTTGATCGGAGAAAGTAATAGAGCACCGAGAACCCTTATTGAAAAAATATTGAAATCTATGGGGCATGAAGTAGATACAGCTGAAGAAGGTGATGATGTTCTTGCAATGTATAAAGAAAATATGTACGACTTGATGATCCTTCAATGGGATATCCCTAAGAGATCAAGTTTAGAACTGACGAAAACCATACGAGAGGTAGAAGGGAAACGACCCTATATTTTGATCGCAACTTCTGAAGACAAGAAGGACGAGATGATCGAAGCTCTAGAAGCTGGAGCAGATGATTTCATCGTGAAGCCCTACGAGAAAGAACGGCTAAAAGCTAGACTCCAGAGGGCTGAAAATATAGTGGATGGTAGAGGTTATTATCAAAACCTAGATTTTGATCCAGTTTTTATCCTCAAGGATGAACACAAGACATTGAAAAGGATGGCTAACGTCTTCCAGGTAGTAGCATCGAAGATAAAAGACGATGCTTCTCACCGCATATTAGATTGGATAGCGTCATCGTCCTTGACGATAGATTCTAAGGTCCACCACGAAAAAGAGATGTATTTTCTGATCAACTTTCTCGAGAATGCTATAAAAGAACAGGGTGAGAAATCCAAGACTAAATTGTTCAATCGGGCAGCCCTCAAGAGTGTAGAAGAAGAACACGACGAACTAGAGAAGATGATAGATGATATCCAAGCATCGGTCAAGTATTATGAGGAACATGATGAAGGTATTGAAGAAGTAAAAAAGATCATAGATTCATATTCTTCTTTGGTATACGGTCATATAGAAAGAGAAGAACGCTTCCTTTTCCCACTGGCTAAGAAATACTTCTACCAAGAGGATATCGTGGATCTGAAAGAAAGATTCGATTCCATCGATCAGGAGGCTGGGGAGAAACTCGAGAAGATACCTAAACAGATCAAAAGAGCTGAGGAGATCTTAGCGATCGAACCGAACAAGCCTTGAAAGAATAAACTCAAACCTAACCGAAATTCTTCAAAAACCTATCGATATCGTCGCTGAGTTCCAACTGAGATTGTAGTTTTTCCCGGTGTTCCATCTCCATATGGGATAGATAGATCAACGTCTTTCTCATCTTAGTCTTTTCATCGAATCTTTCAGCGAATTTTCTATAGTACTCGCTAGAGGCTTCCTCATGTTTGATCGCTATTTCGATTACTCTATGTGGTGAATCGATATCTTTTATAGCTGAAAAATTAGGTAACGGTACGATCGTTGTTTTTGGTAAAATTATAGTCTCATCTGGAAAGATTTCTTTGAACATCCCTCTCAAGATCCTTTCATGCTTTTTTTCTTCTTTAGATAGCGACATGAGAGTTTTCTTTGAAGATCCATCTTCAGCGATCTCTGATAGACCTGAGTATATCTCAGATGCCCTTTTCTCAGATTTGATAGCTCCTAGGAAAAGAAGTTCCAAACTGTATTCTCCAAGATCCATAAACATCCGTTGACTTTTATTTTATATATATTTTTAGTTTTACTAAAAAAGTTTAAAGGTATGATAAAAAATACTTTATAAAAGAAACCCGATTACTTTTAATGGTGAAATATTGTCTGATAGAAAGGTCCGAGGCTCTGTTATCTTAGGCTATCTAAAATATATAAAGAGAACCTGGGGTCAGTTGGGCCTTGATGAATGTACGGATTTTATCGATTTAGATTACGATCACTTCGAGGAGAAAAGGTGGTACGATATAGATCAGCTGGATAAGGTGATCCAGTGGATAGGTGACAATAAAGGAACGGAAAATATAGAGAGGGCTGGCAATTACACGGTTAAAGATCTCGGCATGCTCTCATATCTTGTCAAGTTCGCCAGTATAGAGAGTCTTCTGAAGAAAGCTCCAAAGAGCTATCACGACGCCTACAATTACGGTGATATAGAAGTGGATATAGGTGAAGACGAGGCAGTTATCAAGATGAAAGACGTTATCCACGGAGATTATTCCTGCGATGGTTGGCTCGGGGCTTTCAGGGGTATGATGGAGATGACGAATACAAAGGGTTCTGTCGAAGAGATCAAGTGCCAAAGAGAAGGTGCGTCACACTGCGAATTCTTGATGAAGTGGGAATGATAACTGAACTTTCAAAAAAATTGATTAATACCATTTATAATCTATCGATCATGAATATAGCCCCACTCGATGAAAAATATTATGATGACGTGCTGAAGATCGCCGACGACCTTCGTATAGACGAAGAGGGAGGAGGTTGGTTCACGGATAAAGCGGTCGATGAGACCATACCCGTGGATGTCAAGATTCAAAGAGGATTCGTATCCAAGGTCGATGGTAAGGTAGTCGGTTTTATCACATATTTCTCAGGATACGGAATTCCCAAGATCGGATGGATGGCTGTAAAACCAGAGTATCACCGGAGAGGCATAGGGAGGTCGCTTCTCATCAAGGTAGAAGGAGCTGTAGGAAAAGCCGGAGCCGATTCAATCAAAGTAGAAACATCCACCGAAGAGGAAGGGATAGGTACAGGTTATGAATCAACATATAAATTCTATAAAGCCATGGGATTCGAAGTTGATGAAATATTCGAAGGCGAGACCTGCGATATGGCTCTGCTCAAGAAACGACTATCTCAAAGATCAGAAAGTGATAACGAACGAGAATAATATCCCGAGGGTCATCCACAGAACCCCTATCAAGAAGATGAAGATGATCGTATCGTAATCGGTTCGATCCCCCCTTTCCAATTCTTCTTTGTATTGTTTTGTCTGCCCCCAATCAGGAACACCGTCTGAAGACATCCTCTTATATGGATTTCCAGATGATATGCCCCCACCGTAGATCCAACCCATTATCCATATGGCTAGTGCCCCCCAGATAGCAAAACCAGGATAGAAAATACCTAAAAACAGTCCGATCGATAGGAAGAATATCAATATGATCCAACCCTTTTTGGTCATGTATACGGAATATATTTACCCATTACTTATAATTTATCAATAAAATAAAAAAAGAAACTGAAGGGTTTTTTTGAAAAATGTTCACTTTATAGATTCTATGAGCTTGTCCACGGGTATAGCGGCCATGGTGACAGTATCTATCGTGCCTCTAGAACCCATCTCCAGCATCATGTTGGATATGGCTTCGTTGTCTTCCGCCTCGATTATCGTTATGAAGTCGTAGTCACCTAGTAGTGCGTATTGATCGACTATGTTCGCACCCATGTTCTCGAGTTCTGTGTTCACCTCTTTGATCCTACTAGGTTTCGATTTTATCGTTTTCCTACCCTCATCCGTCAGTTTTGATAATATTACATACGTATTCATCTATATTCACCTCGTTATAAGTTATGTAAATATAGGTTTATAATGATTGTCCTACGACGGTTTTTAAGCTTCTTTACCCGTTCTATTCATTGTGAGCCGGAATCTGCTCCCCTCTCCTAATTTTGACTTAACACCCACTTTACCACCCATCCTTTCGATGCCTTTTTTGACGATGGCTAGGCCTATACCGGTCCCGGGAAAATCTTCTTCACCGTGAAGTCTCTCGAACATCTTGAAGATGGTTTCTTTGTCTTTATCGTCTATCCCTATACCAGTGTCTTCGATGTTTATGGTTATAGTTTCGTCGTCACTCTCCGACCAGATATGTACCTCTGGTTTCTCACCATTCTTCACGAATTTTAAAGAATTGCTCAGGAGGTTGGAGAATATATGGGTCAACATAGCTTCATTACCTTTCACTTTCCCAAGTGGACTATCGATATCGATGATAGCTCCCTTCTCTCTGATATCGTAATCATATTGATTGGACACTACTTCCATCACCTCATCGATATCTACATCATTGTACATGATATCCTTTCGGGATATCTGTGAATAATCCAAGAAATCATTTATCATCATCTCCATACGTTTTGAAGATTTTATTATCCGCTTCAGGTATTCTTCACATTCTTCGTCCATGGAATCGGAGCAGTCTTCCATTATTATCTGGCTGAACCCCTGTATAGCTCTGACGGGTTCTTTCAAGTCGTGTGAAACTGAGTGAGCGAAAGCTTCCAGGTCTTCGTTAGTTTCTCTTAGCTGCTCGGTCCTTTCATCTACGAGTTCTTCTAGATTCTGTTTATGTGCCCTCAATTCTTTCTCTATCTTTTTCAACTCGGTTATGTCCAATATAGAAACAACACTGCGAGTGGTTCCCGGTATCATCCTCACGTTCAGGATGCAGTTCCTGTTATCTCCTGAAGAATCGACAAGTAGAGTTTCATATCTGCTTGGTGCGGATCCTGGGTCCTCTCGTCTCTTGATGTGGTATTCTTTTAGTTTTTCAAGCTCCTCTTCAGCTACGAATTCCGTCCAACTCCTTCCGATCAGTTCTCCGGGTTTATAACCGGTTATCCTCTCGAATTCTCCGTTAGCTAGTTTGATGATGGTATCTTCCTCGACGATCATAGTGGCAGTACCCGTATTCATGAAGATAGTTCTGTACAGCTTCCTTGATTTTTTTATCTCTTCAATTATCTGTTCATTCTTTTTTCTGATCCTGATAGCACTTATACCCCAGGAAAGATCATCGGCCAATTCATTCAGAAGTTCTAACTCGTCCGCATCGAAAGCGTCTGGCTCTTCAGCATAAATATTTAGAGAACCGATAATCTTACCATCTTCTTCGAGAGGTAATGCGATAGTTGAGGAATAGCCTCTTTCCAGTGCTTCCTCTAAGAGGGGAGAAACATCAGACCTTTTTCCTATATTCTGGACGACTATACTTTTACCATCACGTACAGCTTCTATAGGTGGTATAAACTCGTCTTCCTTATACCAGAGAAGATCTTTTTCATCCATCAATGTTTCTTCACAACTGCATTCTGCAACAGGGGATATAGAATCCTCATCGGTCTCTGATCTGTATCCTACCCACGCCCATTTATATCCGCCTTCCTTTACAACGGCTCTACAGATACCGTCCAAAAGATCCTTTTCGTTTTCTGCCCTCACCAAGAGATGATTGCTCAAACTCAACGTTTTAAGAGCACGGTCGGTCATCCTCAATTTTTCTTTCGTGACCTTATGTTCATGTTCCTGTTCGATGGCCTGTGCGAGGAGCTTAAGATCTGCTGTATCCATATCACCCTTCTTGATGAAACGATCCACCTTTGAGTTAAGAGCTTCAACTGCTACGTCTTCCCTCTCCTCTTTAGTGAATAAGAAGAAGGCAGGGTTCTTTCCCATATCTTTCAACCTTTTCAATATGTCTAAACCATCGCCGTCTGGCAGATCGTATTCGGAAACGATAACATCTGGCTCTTCATCTTCGATAGATATCAAGGCCTCTTTCATCGTTGAAGTTGCAAATATCTCGATATCATCCATCGATCCAATTATGTTCTCTTTCGAGACTCTAAGATGGTCCCTCTGTCCATCTATCAAAAGTATTTTCACAACTATATAAGCAAATTACTAGGATAAATACTATTCGCTCCTTCGTGCAAATGTGCATGCCTCCCAGAGTTCATAATCATGAATTATATCGAACTTTAGAACGGCCAATAATCTCTTGTTTGACAAGTTCTGATATCTTCCAATTTCACAAGATCTTTTGGATACGGGAAGAAGAAACTCTGTTCCGTGATATCTTTTTTACCGGCTCCCATCAACCATGTTACAAGTATAGAGAGTGGTACGTCCATGGAATTCTTACCTTCGCTGTACCCTTCTATAGTCTCTAAGAAAAATTCTTTCTCATCTTCACCTATATCATCGCTAATTTCGTCGAATACATTTTTCATCGTATTGATCTTAGATTCGCAGGGAGGATGTTTTTTGAACAATCCATAAAGGAGCTTTTTGTATTCATGATATACTTCGGAAATACTTCTATCGTCGTCATGACTCTTGATGATGTCATCCATGTCATCGAAGATACCT
>CAZFVW010000082.1:0-7460 GCA_964522285.1 uncultured Thermoplasmata archaeon
ATAAGGATGGCAGTTTTCCCCTTATTTCTACTGGAAAATCTCTGATTTTCCATCGATTCACAGAATTCAGAACGAATTCTGTGTAATTTCGCAAAAGGTGGCAGGTGGATTGCACGTAAAGGATGGCAGTTTACCTCCAAAAAACACATGCAAAAATTACTTATCTCTATCTCTCCACCCCACCAATCCTCTGGTTCCTCAGCAAGTATGCCACATGACCGAAAACCGGCACGCCTACTACGAGTTCGAATGAACCCCTCCTTTTTCCAACCAAAAGATGACACTTGTCATCAAAACAAAATGAAATCAGTCATAAAAAAGTATAAATGACATTTGTCACATCATAAAAATGACAGGTGTCATCGTGAGAGTTGAAAAGCACAAAGAAAGTTTGGAAGAAGTGCTAGACGAGATACAAAGCGCTCTGGAAGACCCAGAAGGGCTAAAAAGATATCATAGAGGATGAAGTGGGTGATATAATTGGATGAAATACGCAAAGCCTATGCGGCGAGATTTACCTCATTTTTGATAGAAAGATTAGGTGAAGAGACCTCGAAGATAGATAATATAATCCTATACGGAAGTGTCGCAAGAGGTACCGCTGATAGTGATAGCGACGTAGATATATTTGTTGATACTTCCCACGAGATCGAAGAAAAGATCAACAATATATTGGAAGAATTTTACGATAGTCGGGAATATACCCTTTTCAGATCTAAGGGAGTAAACAATGAGATAGAGTTGAAGATCGGCGAATTGAGTGAATGGGAGGACCTCCACAGAAGTATATCCTCCACAGGAAAAGTATTATGGGGGAGGTATAAGACAACAGAAGAACCCATCGGAACAGAGCATAAGACCATATTCTTTTGGGATAAAATAGGTCGGAGCAGGAGTTCCTTCCTCAACAAACTGTACGGATATGAATCAAAGGATAAAAAGTATGTGGGTCTGTTAGAGAAATGGGACGGTAAAAAGACCGGGAAGAGTTCTATCATGATACCGATTCAATATGAGCCGGAAATGATAGAATTGATAGAAGAATACAACGTGGATGCAAAAAATATAGAAGTCTACTCATTGGATTAGGACCTCCAAAACATAATGAAGGACGTCTCAGTCTGCGCAGAAGCACTCAAAAAAGTAACCGACGCTGTCAAGATCAACTACGAGATACACAGTAACACGCTGCCACATCTCCACATACACCTTTACCCAAGATACGAAGACGATCCGTTCCCGGACCAACCCATCGACTACCGTCAGAAGAGGGAAGATCTGTATGATGAAGGTGAATACGAACGGTTCGTAGAAGATCTGAGTGAAGAACTATCAATCACTATGAATAAAACAGCCACACATTGTTCACAACCGCAGCCCCCCTGATCACGCAGTAGATCAACAGCGGAAGATATTTCCACCTTCCCTCGACCTTCTCGATAGAACCCCATGTCAAGAACACCAGCACGATCACAGAAAGAACCAGGTTGACCGAGACGAAGGTCCACAGCCCATATACCTCCGAGATATGATGCATCGCAGGATTGGCCTCGATGAAGCCCATCTGTGTCAACACAAATGAAAGGTAAAGGTCCATAACGGTCAACATCCACCCCACAACAGAAAGCGCAACAACCCGCTCGTTCCCCTCAAAATACCGTACAAGATCCATCCCGATAATATCGAATATCAACATATAATCTTTTAGTCAAAACGATACAGATCTAAAACTACGCCATCATAAAATATAATAAAAAAAAGAAAAATTTTGGGGTTTCTAACTCACGTTAAGAAAAAAAATCAATCAATCGATCTTTTTCACGTTTACAGCACGGGGGCCTCTTTCTCCCTCTTCTGCATCGAATTCTACTTCATCATCCTCTTGTAAATAGTTACCTTCTATATCGTTTCTATGAACGAACAAATCTTCACTATCATCTTCAGGTTCGATAAATCCGAAATTCTTCATCGTATTGAAAAACTTAACTTTACCTTTCATATCTAGTTCACCTCCTGTCTATATTTCATTACAACCTGTCCTAGTGCTCCTCACATATATAGTTACCCCCGAAAAGAGTGTGTATCGTTTCAGAACCACTCAAACAGCTTTTTATCAGGGAAAGAGTAAAATATGTGATATGCTTGAGAAAACATAACGAGGTAAAAACATGTTCGATAAAAGGAATTTGAAGGTACTAGCGATAATAACGATGGTATTGATCACGGCTTCCATGTTCATGGGTTGTACGGAGGAGTCATCAGATGCATTAGTAACAGTCGAAGGAGAAGAAATGATCCTCGAGGACCTGGAAGAGATGGAGACCCTCTCTGGAACGGTGAAATACCAGAACAGGATGGGGAACTGGAACGAAGAAGCTGATTACGAGGGCGTAGCATTGAACGAACTGGTTCCGGATATGGATTCAAACGATATACTCAAGGTAACGGCTTCAGACGGATATTCTCAAAAATACTCGTACGAGCAGGTCGATCCCACTGGAGAGAAGAAAAACATACAGGGAGATCTCATACTGGCCTACTCTGAGAACGGCGACAAAGTACCGGATTGGGAGAACGGTCCCATGATAGCTGTTCTACCGGATGACGGGGAATTCAGCAACGCGGACCTCAACGTCACTAGATCACTGACTTCCGATTTCAACAGACAGACTTCAGCCGGCTCACTGTGGGTGAAGAACGTTGAGAAGATCGAGATCGAAAAAGACGTTCACACGGAAACTGAAACAGCACTCACTCTAGAAGGAACCACCACTCACGACTACTCTTTGGAAGAGATCCAGGACATGAACTCTTACACGGGTGAAGGGATGTTCCTCAATTCCGTCGGGAACATAGAAGGACCGTACGAATACAAAGGTGTCAATGTTACCAGCCTAGTTTCCAACGTTTACAGCGAAGACGATTACACGCTGGAAGTCGAAGCAACGGACGGATACGTCATGACGTACACCAGCGAACAGGTCAACGGTGGTTTCAAGACCTATGACGATGAAGGGAACCCGACCAGCGGAGAAGACGTAACTGCACTTCTGGCTTACGATGAGGTCGGAGAAGATTCACTAAGCGGAGGACCTCTCAGAGTGGTCATGGTGGGAGAAGATGGACCGATAACAGACGGTCACTTCTGGGCCAAGATGGTCAGATACATACGAGTAGAACCGGCTCAGGAAGATTGGACGCTCGAATTGAAGGGTCTTGGATCTCTCACTATGGACGAACAGAGCTTTGAAAAAGCCGTTTCATCCGATAACAATAAAACGATAATCCAGGATGGAGAAGATACCTACAGCGGTCTACCTCTATGGATACTGGTCGGTGCCGTTGATGATGAGGAAGGCGACTGGACACTGAACGAAGATCTAGTCAGCCAAGGATACGAGGTGAAGGTCATCGCCGAGGACGGATACAGCTATTCTTTCGATATATCCCAGGTGGCACACAACGACACGATCATAGTAGCATCCAAGCTCAACGGAGAACCGTTACCCGCAGATGAAGCACCACTCAGGATAACAGGTGAAGGACTCAGCGGTAAATCAAGGGTGAGCCAGATAGCGGAGATAAGACTCGTCGGTCTGTGAACATGAACAGGGCTCTGCCCGTACTCCTAACACTCTTACTACTCCTTTTTTCCCTTTTTCTATCAGGATGTACGGAGACTCCGGATTACTCTCTGGAGGTGGAAGGAGGACTTGTTATAACTGAATCCGACAACAGGATGGTCATCCGTTCGTACTCTCCAAACACCGAGATAGATATACAGGGGTTCGAAGGAGATCTGGTCGTTACGAACAGCCATCCCGATTCTAGTGTCCACGGGGTAGATGCAAAGCTAGATGTCCAGAATACGAATATAACTTTCAAGTTAGAAGACAAAAAAAAGAAAGATATCTCGATAAAAGCTCCCGAAAAAAGCAGTTACAACTTCGCGATCATCGGGGATACACAGGGCATGAACCACATCTTTCGAGACGCTGTAGATAGCATGGATAACGTAGAATTCTTGATACATCTGGGTGATATCACACCTTCCAGTAAGAAAGAAGGGTTCGACAGGGTTCAGAAAGTGATGAACTCTACGGATTTCCCCGTTTACACGACACCCGGCAACCACGATGTGAGGTTCGACGGAAGAGATATTTACAAGAATAGATTTTCGCCTTTACAGTATTCGTTCACTTATTCAGACCTAAATTTCATCTTCCTAGATTCCTCTGAACTCACGATCCAACAGGAGCAGATATATTGGATGGAGTCACAGCTCTCAGACAGTAAGAAAAATATCATCGTCACACACGCGCCTTACTCCGATCCTTTCGGTGGTTCTCACACCATCGACGATACTTCACAAGATAGGATGAAACAGTTCATCTCTCAGCACGATATAGATGCCTTCATGTCCGGACATATACACTCGTTCCAGCAGGACACTTCATCTAACACCAAACGGCTCATAACCGGCGGAGGCGGTGGTTCTCTTGTGGATGGAGAACATCATTACGTCCTATCGGACCATGACCTGAACTTCGAAAAGGTCTCCATAGAAACGGAGGAGCAGAACGTCTACGAGATCTTCGTTGAGAAGGGAGATAAGAACGAGACTTACACTTACCAGAACCTGCTCTACAGCACGAACTCCCAGGGATATTCTTCTTTCCAGAACCAGTTCGGTAATAAGAGGGGACAGGGATATTACGAAGGTATCGAGATCAGCACCTTGCTGGAAGGTGTCGGAGGGATGGAGGAGAACGATACCCTCATCGTGGAATCCATAGACGGATACCAGCAGAAGTTCGGTTACCTCAATGTATATCCGAACGAAGATTTCATGAAAGACCAAGGAGATCTAGTACTCGCGACTGAATTCGATAACCAGACCATGGATGAGTGGGGGGACGGCCCGAGACTGGTAACGATACCAGAAGATGGCTATTACAGCAACCAAGACTGCCTTAACACATCCTACGAAGGTCAGGGTTACCACGTCTACGATTCAGCCGGCGCCAGGTGGATAAAATACGTGAAAACGATAAAGGTGATAGAGGATGGATAGGGAACATTTTCTATCGACGAAAGACCTTGTCACCATCGCGCTTCTATCGGCTCTAGGTGGAGGTCTATCTACATACGTCGGATACCTCGGAAATCTCATAAACAGAGCTGTAGGGGTTCCCTTCGGAGCGGGGCAGTTCATGGCGGGACTCCACGTGATGTGGATGGTCCTGGCCGTCGGTATCACCAGGAAGAAAGGAGTCGGTACCGTAACTGGACTGCTGAAAGGGACCGTGGAGCTGTTCATGGGAAGCACTCACGGTGTGATTATAGTCGTTATTTCTCTTATACAGGGTATCCTTGTGGATATCTTCCTGTTCAACGATGAGACCAAAAAAGACAGGGAGTTGGTACCTTATTCCATAGCAGGTGGTGCTTCGGCGGCTTCCAACGTGCTGGTCTTCCAGGCTTTCTTCTTCTCGGGCGTACCGTTCCTATTCATCTTTTTACTGTGCATGCTGGCCTTCGCCTCGGGAGCGATCTTCGGCGGTTACATCACGCTTCAGCTCATGGATTCGCTGCAGCACGGTGGACTTATCCACGGGCCAGAGCCGAAAGAGAAACCCGCTTACATGAAGTACGCCAGCGTAGCTGTCAGCATCATATTTTTGATCTCCTTCACATTGGGCGGTGTTTTCTATTTCACGAATGTTTACACTCCTCCGGGTCAGGATGAGATCCACATAACTGGTAACGTGAACAACGAATACGACTTCGTTTACGATGATTTTGAAGAATACGAAACCGTGGTATCTGCGGAACTTACAGGTTCCGTCACACATGTGCCTGAAAAGAATTATACAGGGATACCGCTCCATCGGATGATCGAACACTCTGACCCTTCCCCTGACAGCGAAAGGATGATCGTGAGTGCCTCTGACGGGTACTCCGCTACTTTCAACTACACCCGTATGATGGATAACGACAGGGTGATCATCACTTATAACGAAGGAAAATACCGGCTGATAGCCGGAGGATACGACGGCTCTAAGTGGGTGAAGGATGTCAATGAGATCAGGATCGAATGAAGGGCGGGTAATAGAAGTAAAAGATCTTAGCGTAAGATATCACAGTAGAGACCACTATGCCGTCAAAGATATCTCTTTCTCGATAGATAAGGGCAGCTTCGTATGGCTGGCCGGAGACAGCGCCTCGGGAAAATCCACGGTGATGAACGCTCTCTGCGGGTTCATACCACATATCATACCTGCAGATGTGGATGGGACCATGATCTTCGACGGTAAGAAAAACCTGAACTCCTATGAATTGGCCAGAAATATCTGCATGGTCCATCAGGATCCGGAAGCACAGTTCTGCACTGAACGGGTCGAAGACGAGATAGCCTTCGGCCTAGAGAACTACAAGACTCCCAGAAAGGAGATAGACGGAAGGATAGATGACGTCCTCAAGCTGCTGAACTGCAGCCAACTCAGAGATAGAAAACTCCACACCCTATCAGGAGGAGAGAAGCAGAAGATAGCCATCGCTTCGATGCTGGTCCTTGATCCAGAAGTTCTGATACTGGACGAGCCCACTTCGAACCTGGACGCAATATCCATGGAGGAAGTGCTCTCCGCTATGAAGAGCATAAAGAAAGATAACCCGGAGTTATCCATCATCTTGGCAGAACACCGCATCGGAGGGCTCATGGACCACGTTGACAGCATGATCAAGCTGGATAACGGTGAGATAGTTAAGGAAGTACAAGACTTTCAAGCCCTAGAAGAAAAAAAGAAAGAAGAATTAGTGGACTATTCTTATCCTGATTATCAGCGAAAAAGAAGGGGGAAGAATCCACCAGTCGTTCAGGTAAAAGATCTTTCCTACATGGTCGACGGTAAGAAGATCCTGGACAGTATCTCAGCAGATATAAAACGGGGCGAGATCGTGGCTCTCATGGGTAGGAACGGTTCCGGGAAGACCACTTTGATAAATCACATCTCCGGGTTGATAGATGTCCAGCAGGGGAAGATCAAGGTCTTCGATCAAGTTATGAGCCGAAGGAAGAAGAGCTCTCCGTGGGAGATAGGGGATAAGGTGGGATACGTGTTCCAGAACCCAAATCATCAGATCTTCGAGAACACTGTTGAAGATGAGATGTTGTTCGGTCCGGAGAATTTCTCTAAAGGTGTATCTGAAGCGAGGAAGAAGACAGCGAAGATCACAAGAAAAGAAAATATCGAAAAAGAAACACATCCGCATACACTCAGCTTCGGGCAGAAGAGAAGGTTGAACGTACATTCTTCATCTGGACACGATCCAGAGCTGCTGATAATAGACGAACCTTTCTCAGGTCAAGATCACGGCAATGCTTTGGCTATCGCAGAAATCTTGGATAGGCATTGGAAGAACGGTAAAACGTTGATAATCGTCACCCACAATCTAGG
>CAZFVW010000083.1:0-7351 GCA_964522285.1 uncultured Thermoplasmata archaeon
GTCGAGGCGAGATGATGAGTAAAATTCCACTCTACTACCATAAAAAGTATGGGGATTATGGATTCGGTTCTTTCCACCCCTTCGATCCGAAGAGATTTCCAAAATTCATCCAGTTAGTTAGAGAGAACAAGAAGATCATGGAGAATATCGAGATCAAAGAGTCCCCTAGAGCCAGCGATGAAGATCTGATGTTAGTGCATACTCAAGATTACATCAGAAAAGTCGAGGATATGCAAGGAACGAGTGGAAAATTATCAGGTGATACACCGGTTAAGGAGGGTGCTCCAGAGGCAGCGAGAAGGATCGTAGGCGGTAGTTTAGAAGCGGCTAAAAACATCGACAAAGAAAAAACGATCATCAATCTTGGAGGACTTCACCACGCCGGCAGGTCAACGGGAGAGGGTTTCTGCCTATTCAACGACGTGGCTGTCGCAGCTCAACACCTGGTAAATGAAGGTCAAAAGGTATGCGTTCTAGATACCGACGCTCACCAGGGTAACGGGACCATGGACATATTTTACGAGACCGAAGAAGTTCTGTTCATATCTCTTCACCAAGACCCTAGAACATTATATCCCGGTAAGGGTTACATCGAGCAGATCGGAGAGAAGAGTGGAGAAGGTTATACGGTAAATATCCCCATGCCCAGGGATTCCAACATCGCGGACTATTATTTTGCTTTTGAGGAGATAGTAAAACCGATAATAGAACAGTACGATCCAGATGTCCTTATCAGGAACGGAGGTTCGGACCCACATCACACCGATTCACTTACTGATCTAGCACTGGATATGAGAGGCCTGGAATATCTAGGTAGGGTCACCAGCGAGATCTGTAAAGATGTCGGAGCAGGTCATATCGACATGTTCCTATCAGGCTACGGACTCAGGGTCATCGAGGGATGGCAGGCCATATTGAAGGGCGCACTCGACCTAGATATCGAAACCCCAAGCGACCAGAGGATCAGCGAAATCGGAAAAGAGCCGAAGGTGAATTTGACCAGAAAGGTCGAGGATCTGAAGAAAATATTGAAAGAATTTTGGGAGATATAGGGAAAATATTTAAATACTACGAACCACCAATATATATACTGGGCACACGAATACCACTTATGTTACCTTTTGATAGAACAGGGGGCGTGGATTAGCGGTTTACATCATAAAAGTGTCAAAGATAGATCGAGACTATAATCTCTCCGTACGTTGGTGCCCACATCTAAAAAAATTGGGAGATAAAAAGAGAAGAAAATTCGATAACCATGATCGTAAAAGTTGAATCTAAACGGAAAAACGAGATAGAATTAGACCAGACTAAAGAGTGTCCGAACTGCGGTTCTAGACACTTCTCTCAAGACTACGATAGGGGAGAACTGGTGTGTGATGAATGCGGACTGGTCATAGAGGAGACCTACATCGATAAGGGACCTGAGTGGCGTTCTTACGATATGCAGCAGGAGAAGAACCGCTCGAGAACGGGAGCTCCCATGACCGAGCTCATGCACGATAAGGGTCTTTCCACAGACATAGATTCCAGGAACAAGGATTCCTACGGTAACTCGATATCCAGTAAAACACGATCTCAGATATATCGACTGAGGAAATGGCAGAGAAGGACCAGGGTGGCTACCGGGAAAGAAAAGAATCTAGCTTCTGCCTTGAGGGAGTTGAAGAGATTAGGGTCTGTCATGTCACTTCCAAAAAGTGTCATCGAGAAGGCCGCTGTACTTTACAGGGAAGCTTCAGAGAAAGACCTGATCAGGGGGAGGAGTATCAATATCATCCTGACTTCACTTCTATACATAGTCTGTAGGATGGAGAACATACCCAGGATGTTGGAAGACTTTGCCGAGAACACAGATTACGATAAGAAACACATAGGTAAAACCTACAGATTTTTGAACCGTGAGATGGTTTTAAAGATGAAACCCACCAGACCTGAGGAATACCTCCAGAGGTTCTGCAACACTCTCAAATTGAGAGGAGATGTTAAAGAGATCGCTAAAGATATACTCGAGAGAGCTGAAAAAAAGAATCTTCTCTCTGGAAAGGGTCCAACAGGTATGGCTGCAGCGGCGATATACATCGCATCTATAAAGGCGGACAACAAACGCACTCAGAAAGAGATAGCTGAGATAGCCAACGTCACTGAAGTCACCATCAGAAATAGATATAAGGAACTGGTCGAAGAGCTGGACATAGATCTGGAAGTTTGATGTCCCCGATCTTTTATCGGTGATGGATCAAGAAGTTCAGGCCTTTCCCTTCTCATATCCCAATTGGAATGCCTTCAGATTTTTCTCTTCTGTTCCTTCTGGTACCTGCTCTTTGATACTTTCTTCCATCGACTCTTTGGACACGAGTTTTGTGTTAGCCGTGAAGTAACCCAGCATCACGATGTTCGCCACCATCCTAAGTCCGACTTCGTTCTCAGCGATATCGGTAGCCTTCAGACCCATAACACCATCTCTATCAGATTCGACTAGGCCTGTATCGATGATAAGCAGACCATCTTCTTTTAACTGATCTACATAGGTCTCCAGAGCCGATTGCGACATAGAGATCAAGATATCAGGCTTCCTGACCTGTGGATAAAAAACCCTACCGTCGCTGATGATTATATCTGTGCTGCAGGCACCACCTCTAGCTTCGGGTCCGTAACTCTTGGTGAGCGTTACATCTTTACCGTCTAGAACAGCTGCTTTACCCAATATATGTCCCATCAGTATGACACCCTGGCCGCCGAAACCGGAAAATCGTATCTCTTTCTTCATCATTCTACCCCCAGCTTATCCCTAGCATCCTCGAAAACAACGCCGCGAGCGTCCTGATACGTAGGAGCTTCTCGATTGACAAAGTTACCGATTATTATATCGCTCTCTGGGTCCTTTGGATCTAGAGCTACTTCCGAAGGGTCTGCATCCGGTTGCAGTTTACTGTGTTCTTTGAAATGCTTCATGGTCTGCTTACCGGTTCCCAGTCCCACTTTTCTTCCATACCCCGTTGGGCATGGTGAAAGGACCTCGATAAAACAGAATCCGTCTTTAGCCAGTGCCTCTTCCATGGACTTTATCATCTTGTCCACGTGATAAGATGTCCACCGTGCTACATACACCGCCCCTGAGCCAGCCGCTACAGCCGGTAGATTGAACGGATGCTCGAAACCACCCCATGGTGTTGAGGAAGTTTTCGCACCCTGCGGCGTCGTCGGGCCGGCCTGTCCACCGGTCATACCGTAATTGAAATTATTAACGCAGATCACGTTGAAGTCTACATTACGTCTGGCCGCGTGTATGAAGTGGTTTCCTCCTATAGCAAATAGATCTCCATCACCGCTGAAAACAGTTGTGACCAGATCTCTGTTCCCTATCTTAAGACCGGTGGCGAAGGGTATCGCTCTACCGTGGGTCACATGGAAAGAATCTACGTCCACGTAACCCGCCGCTCTTCCAGTACAGCCTATACCTGAGACCATGGCTGTATCCTCGGGAGCTATCGATGAATTCTTCAGAGCTCTGAGGTAAGAATTGAGGATCACCCCAAGGCCGCATCCGGGACACCAGATGTGTGGTATCCTGTCTTTCCTCAGGTATTCGTCTAATGGATGCAGTCCGTGACCCACTCCAGCTGCCTTTCTCTGATCTTGATAATCCGGTGAGAACCAATCTCTACTTTTTCTTATGCTCATTCTATCTCCTCCTTGAAGGATGGTACTTCTCCACGTTCGATGGCCTCTATCCTTTCAACGATCTCTTCTGGAGTATGGACACTGCCTCCCATCCTTGGGACCAGATGCGTCAGTGCGGCACCACCTGTACACCTCTCCACTTCGTAAACGATCTGACCGAAGTTGATCTCGGCTACGATGAAGTCTTCGATGCCTTCCCTAGCCATGTCGTATATCCTCTCTTCGGGAAAGGGCCAGATGGTCTTGGGTCTCAATAAGCCGACCTTATAACCTTTCTCTCTAGCGATATCGACAGCTTCTACAGCCGCCCTGTAAACGCTCCCGTATGCTACTATCACCCGGTTCGCATCTTCCGTTTTGTATTCTTCGTATTCAAGTATATCATCAACATTTTTCCTGATCTTATCTATCAATCTGGGGACAAGTCGGTTCTGGGTTTCTTCGTTCACGGAAGGGTGTCCTTTCTCGTCGTGTGTCAGACCTGTTACGTGGATAGAGTAACCTTCTCCTGCGTTCGCCATTGGGGGTACTAGATCATCGTCTGGACGGAATGGAAGATATTCTTCTGGAGGTACTTCGGGTTTCTTCCTATCTACAATCTTTATTTCGTCCTCTGGAGGTATCTCAACTTTCTCCGTCATGTGCGAGACTATCTCATCTGAAAGAACAACTACCGGTAGTCTGTACTTCTCTGCGGTGTTGAACGCCTTGATGGTAAAATCGAACAGTTCCTGCGGAGAAGAAGGTACGTAAACAACAACTCCAACATCGCCGTGAGTGCCCCATCTCGTCTGGTTCACATCGCCCTGGGCAACCATAGTAGGAAGGCCGGTCGAAGGACCTCCTCTCATAACATCGACGATAACACACGGTGTCTCGGTGATCAGCCCAAGACCGTAGTTCTCCATCATGAGGCTGAACCCAGGTCCAGAAGTCGCGGTCATGGCTTTTCTTCCCGCCCATGAGGCACCTAAAACCGAAGCTATGCTGCCGAGTTCATCTTCCATCTGGAGATAGCTGCCGTGCATCTCGGGGAACCTTTCAGCGATCCTCTCCAAGATCTCAGATGCCGGTGTTATCGGGTACCCCGCGAAGAACCTACATCCAGCGGCTATCGCGCCTTCTGCACAAGCTGTGTTACCTTCCATGAAATAAGTACCTGGCTCCATCATATCCATTCACCTCTCTTGTCTTCTTTTTCTTCATCTTTCTCTTCTTCCTCCTCTCCACCTTCATCTTCATCATCGATATCTAGGTATATCGCGAATTCGGGACAGATCTTTTCGCATTTGCCACAGAGTATACAGCCTTCGGACATCTCTGGCGGCGTGTAACCTTTCTCAGTGATCTGGTCCGAATAATCAAGCGCACCTACGGGACAGAAATCGATGCAGAATCCACACCCCTTACATCTCTCGGTTATCACGCAGACGTCGCCTTCCTTGTTCTTCCCCTCCACGGGATAGCATTTTGTGACCTCCTTCCCTTCCTTACCTTTTTCCTCATCTTCCTCTTTCTCGGCTTTTTCATTCATGATGATACCTTCCTGTTTTCAAGGACGCGGTTGATTGGAAATTCATGCACTATAAAAATGTTACACTTGTTTATTGAACTTTTGCATCTAGAAGACAAGGATAAAAAACGATGATTAGATTAAGTAAAATATATATGCAAGTACATATAGCAAAGCTCGATAAGAACATGTCAGGCCAAAGGACCCAGATGTGGTATAAGGCGGTGAAAATTTGGTGTTTATAGACTCATTATTGGAGAACAGTCTGCTTGTCATATCGCTCGCCGTTCTGATCGGGATATTGTTAGGCCGTTTTGAATTCAAAGGTTTCAGATTCGGTATATCTGGAGCTCTTTTCGCAGGTCTCGTTATCGGGCATTTCGGAGTAACCGTTCCGCATACTTATTTCATAGTTTCACTGGCGCTGTTCGTCGCATCCGTTGGACTCATGGCCGCTAGGGATATCGGAGGAGTCGTAAAGGCGCACGGTTTCAAATTTATCGTAGCTGGTTTCTTGATGACAGCTGTTGCAGCGGTTTTAACCTTCGTAAGTGCCCAAGCACTTAGTAGTGTAGGGGTCGTTGAGCCCAGGTACATAGAAGGTGTTTTCAGTGGAGCTTTAACGAGTTCACCCGGACTCGGTGCACACATAGAAGGGGTCTCGGACGTAGCTAGAGAACAGATAATCATCGGCCACTCGGTAGCTTACCCCTTCGGAGTCGTGATAGTGATCATCTTCCAAGAATTGTGGCCTAGACTAAGGAATATCGATATCGAGGAAGAGAAGATAAAGTTCAAGGACAGGATAGAAAAAGCCACCAAAGGTGATGAAGAAAAGTTGTCCAAAGATACGGTGACTTTCAGTGTCGGTGGTTTCGCTTTAGCCGTCGTGGTAGGGGGCATACTTGGGGAGATCCCGATCCCGTTGGGTCCACTGGGAACCGTAACTCTAGGTATAACTGGAGGAGTTCTTCCCGCGGCCCTAGCAGTGGGTTACCTAGGTAAGATAGGACCGATAAAAACGAGGATGTCTCACGAAGTATTGTCGGGTATAAGATCGCTGACATTGGCACTCTTTCTAGCTGTCGTCGGCATAGAAGCAGGGGCGGGATTCTTCGAAGCGGTGATGGGGTCCGGAGTTATCTTAGTCGTGATAGCGGTGATAGTGGGATTAGGTACTATCGCAGTTGGGATGCTGCTTCTCAGAGGTATTTGGAAACTAGATTGGATCGTCACCGCGGGAGCCATCACTGGAGGTATGACATCAACACCAGGTCTAGGAGCAGCTATAGAATCGACCGGTACGGAAGACGTCGGCGCGGGATACGGTTCTACGTATCCGTTCGCGCTGCTCGGGATGGTAATATTCGCTAAAATAATGAGTATCTTGATAGTTTGATATTCTAGAAAATTTCTGAGTCTACAGATACTCCTTCTCGTAATATATCGGTCTTCTACCTTGTTTTGTTTCTCCCTTCACTTTACCGATCCACGGCCAGATCCTGGTGACGTGTTCGATCCTGATGTAGACTTCCTTAAGATTGACTCTGCTCCAGTTGGCGAAACCTAGTTTCTTGTCTTTCTTGCCCTTATTTCTAACGTCTTTGGACGTGGTTGGGATGTGTTTCCAATCGATCTCGTCGAACTGCGATTGAAGTACTTTCCTCAATACGAGTGTTTTCTTATCGTATTCCTGCAGCTCACCGAGGAATCCAAGGCCATCGTCCATGATAACTAATATATCTCTGCCTTCGAGGTTATCCAATTTCTTTTCTAACAGGCCGTCTAACATCATTTTTCTCCATATCTAGTAAAGTGTTGAAAGACAATAAAGACAATATATAATAATCATTTGGTGGAGTTACAGTATAATACATTACAAATACAGTATAACAATGATAGTAAAGATGGAAATAAAAGCCTCTCAACCGTTACATTTAAATAACCCACCTTTTTAATGGGGAGTTACCTCGACTCTAGACCAGACGTGATGGGCAATCCTTTGAGGATCCCAACATGAACACGTCACGGTCTGGGGCATAAGAAGAAAACTGTTTGCGTCGCCTAGCGATTCAAATCAATCAGAGGTATTACTATGCCAGACAAACATCACCCTCGAAGAGGATCGATGGGGTATTCACCCCGTAAACGCGC
>CAZFVW010000084.1:0-7261 GCA_964522285.1 uncultured Thermoplasmata archaeon
CTTGGTCAATAATAGTCGAGGTCTTTCAATAAAATTCTACGAAGGTATCTATGGTATCTTTGATGGAGCCGATCAAGTCTTCGTTGTGTTTTCTCTTATACCTCCAGTTTTTAATTTTGTTGTATTTGAGGTCGATGTAACGGCCCCTGTAATCTTCTCCTGTTGACATCTCTATATTCAAATCATCACAAACATATTTTGGATTCATGTACTTTTCTCCTGCAGACGAATCTTTAAACAACTTCTTCATATGAAAATAATCTTGACTTTCGGTTTTGTATTGGATACCATTATTTACCAGGGCACGTTTTATTATCTTATGAGTTTCTTTTTTATTTGTGGGTACTAGTTTCTGATCCGAGCTGTAAGAGAGAAATAAAATCATAAAAAAAGATAGAAAACCGAATCCGATCCCCGTAAAGCCGAAGAAAATTTTGAGTTCGTTAGTGAGGTCATTTTCAAAAAGCATAGCATAGGGTAATATAAGGAAGGTGAGAGTAATCATACCCATCGATAAGAAAAAATACCATCCATTATATCGACCGTATTTCCATTCTAAACCGTATACTTTCCTTATCATCTCTTTCTTATTATCGATCGATGCTTTTTTTCTTATCTCTTCCTGGATCTGTTCATCATTGAAAAAACCTGAAACGATCACCATCAACATCATCAGAACAGAAAAGAAGATCAATAGTCCAGCGGTTATAGCCACAGGTATACCTCTCAAAAATAGGTAGAACCATGCCAAGAAACCGCTGGCGATCGAGATAGAAAATATGTAAGAAAAAATTCTTTTATCCATGATATTAGTATATACTGGTGGGCCGCTGACTAACTCTACCTCGGTTGGTTCGTGTTGTCTAGAACCTAACTTTCCAACGCAGTAAAGAGTATCATCTCTTTCGATGACTTCACCTTTCCTTACGGCATCAAGTGCGGCTGTATCACACTCCGGACAGTAGTAATAATCAGACAATCGATCTCGCTTTTTTTATGGAGTTATGTATTTTAGTTTTTGCGGGGGATACGGTGTGTTATCTGCAAAAAATTTCGTCAAAAGTGGTTGAATGTTTTTGTAGATAACTGACGTCTTAGCATTACACTCGCATCCCTCCTAAATATTACACGACGAAATCCGATCTTTTAATCTAATAGTTCATTAGTGAGACAATCCTTTATTGTCTAAAATTCATAAATCATATTCATTAAATATAAATACAAACACTCTAATTGACCTTCGAGAAGTGTGAAAATGAAAAGAATATACTCTGTAATTTTGGTCAGTCTATTGATGCTTACTATATTATCTGGATTTGTGTCTTCTCAACAAGTAGTTGAAACCCCTCCAGAGATTACTATCGAGGACCCAAAAGGCGAACCTACCATCTCTAGAACGTGGATCTATGTCAACTGGACAGTGAAAGATGATGGGAGTGATATAGATCACTATAAGATAAGCATAGATGGGGGAGGCAGAATCGATATAGGATCTAAACGTACATACAAATTCACAGATCTTTCAGAAGGTGAACACAATGTAGTTCTGGTCGGCTACGATGAAGAGATGAACAGCCGAAAAGAGTATGTCAATTTTACCGTAGATATAACAGATCCAACTCTCAGGATAGTCGATCCAGATGAAAACTGTGACGTACTATCAGAAAGTTATGGAACGGTAAGATGGGTAGCTAACGACGAAGTGTCCAGTATAGATTATTATCAAGTGAAGATCGATGATGAAAGGTGGGAGAAGGTAGAAGATGCAGATCATTACACATTTTCAGGTGTTTTCGACGGTGAACACACCGTATACGTGAAAGCTGTCGATCAAGGTGGAAATACAGTCGTAGAAAGCAAATCCTTCGAAGTGAATCCTACTGATGAATTCGTTCCAGCTCTTTGGTTGATCGGGATAGGTCTGCTGTTCGTCGGTGCTGTTTCCGCGATCCGATTCGGGTACTACGTTAAGAGCAGGAGAGAACGGAAAAGGAAGAAGGAAATGACCAAGATCAAGAGGAAAAAGTGAATGGAATGTCTTTATAACATTTTTAAAATGCCCTTAAGATCAAAAATAGAAATCCACCAAAAAGAAGGTTTACTATGAAGGATAAAACAAACAAGAGTAACAAAAAATGGCTTGTTGGATATATCATTTGGTGGGTAGGGGTCGTATTAATTATTTTGTCGATTTTCACGCCCTGGTGGGCTTTTGGATCAGGTGTAGCGGGTAATGATGGTTACCTCAAGTTGACCATCAGCCCATTTCATGGTCCAAGTATAGATACACCAATTGGTAGTTTGATGGAATATTTAGCACCGGAATTAAAAATGGTTTCTTTTTTGATTATGCTACCTGTTTTAATACCTTTAATTTTTGGTATATTATATGGTATATATTCTGGTATCAGAAGAAGAGTATCTCGCAAAATATTTATTGCTCCGTTATGGACGTTAGTATCTTTAGTAAATTGGTTCATGTACTATTACTCAGTATCTTATCTATTATCTTTAGTGGGGTTTGATATTCCCCCTTCTGGGTCTTTTGATTTTACTTACGAAGAATATGAGTTAGTTAACGCATCTTGGGGTTGGGGCATAGGTATGTATATATCGATAATCTCGATAGTAGTTCTATTCTCAGCAGGATACATCATGAGATCTTCTCTTCTACCAAAAAATAAAGATTTGGATAAGACCATGGAGATGTCACCACATTCTATATTTTTAATATTATTTGGTATCGCTTCTGTTCTTTTTGGAGTGATATTGTTAGTCATTGGTTCGAGCCTATTCAATACGCCTAATTATGGGGGATTGTTCCCGATTATCGGGGGTACGATTATTTTTGGAATGGCTTACATTGGCAGGAAAGAATTTTTTGTGTGTCCT
Organism: uncultured Thermoplasmata archaeon; assembly: GCA_964522285.1. Lineage (GTDB taxonomy): Archaea > Thermoplasmatota > Thermoplasmata > Halarchaeoplasmatales > Halarchaeoplasmataceae > CAZFVW01. The sequence goes on from CAZFVW010000084.1 coordinate 2,893, forward strand.
AGGTGTGAATGCCCTGTTGAAGTCAACAATATCAAAGACAAATATGTTTGTAAAGTTTGTAAATTAAATCTAATAACAAACGAGACTGAATCTGAAGTGGATGATTCTAAAAATATACTAGAGAAAACATATGACAAGTCAAGAGAAATGGTTGATAAGGGGATAAAAAAGACTGAAGGTACTGCTAGGGAGGTAAAGATGGAATTTGATGAATTTAAGGGAGAACAAAAACAAAATCTTTCTAGGATGCATAATAAATTAGAAAAGGGGATAGATTTCCCCATTCCTGAGAAGGAGAAAAATCAAGATCAGATATCAGAATCAAATCAAAACCCATCTTTCTCAAAAGTTAATAAAAATCCAGGAAAACCTTGCCCCGATTGTGGTTCCCCTATGAGGTTTGTAAAACAATACAGTCGTTGGTGGTGTGATTCTTGTGAGGAGTATCATTAAAATTTCATAGGATTTATCCACCACAATATATTTATAAACTAAATATTATATCGCCGTGGGATTTGATTAAAATGCATGAAGAAATGGCAGATTTAGTACATGAAGTTAATTTAAGGCCTGGTGAGAATACTATCGATTGGACAGTTGCTATATTCAAAGGGAAAAACAAAATGATAGATATGAGTCTGCAAAAATCTGGTGTTCTATTAGTAACTAACCAGAGGGTTGTTTTCCGAGGAGGAGTTGTTTTGGGATACGGTTTTAAAAAAGAAATCTCTGTTCCCTTTGCCAATATACAAAAAATACAATCTCAGAGGAAACTTTTAAAAGAGAAATATAGAAAATTACTCATACTGGAGTGGGCTGGCCAGAACGGTAATGGATCAGCTGTGTTCTTCCCATATGATAGTAAAAGCACTGCAGGTGGAATGGTTAAATCTTTAACAAAATCGATAGACCCTAGAAGAAAAGGTCTTGCTGAGGAGTGGCAAGGAAAGATAAAAAATGCCATGAATCAGTATGGAGGAGCTCAACAGAACCAAGGCGCTCCCACAGGACAACAAACTCCGCCTCCACCGCCACCATCCGAAAATAATGAGAACTCATGCCCCGATTGTGATGAGGAGATGCGTTACATCGACCAGTATGATAGATGGTATTGCGACAACTGCCAGCAATACAAGTGAAAATTGTTCAAGTGAGGAGGACTTTCTTTTCGAGAAAGTCTTCCCCGTAATTTCTTTCAGCTTAATGTAAAATCAGATTAAGTTCAATTATAAATTATATATGAGATATAGTAAGATTTATATCCTTTAATCTTTTTACAAAAATCAATCGTGATAATATGAAAAATTATAGCAAAATTATTGCCACAATGGTGTTTATAGGTCTGTTTTTAACGGTGTTTACGTGTGGAATAACATCAGGAACTACGAACTCTATAAGTGAAGACGAATATATGTATAGAAAGATTTCTTTCTATGAAGGTGATAAGCTAGAGATATCAATAGAAGTTGATGTTACCAGTGGACCAAATATTGACGTTTATGTTATGGATGAGGTGAATTACGCAGATTATAAAGATGGTGATTCCTTCAGCTATTATTCCTCTTTGAGTAGAGGCGATACTTCATACTGGAGTGCAGATGGTACGATACATGAAAATGGAGCTTATTACATAGTTATCGATAACACTGATAAAGGGGATGCAAGCCCTCCATGGAATATGCAAGACGATGTAGCATATGTTGATTATGATATCGACGATGACGTATACAAAGACTCTGATAACGACGGGCATTATGACAGAGATGATGCCTTCCCAAATGATCCTTCAAAATATCAGGTTAGCGATAGTAGCGATAGCGATGACGGAGATGATTCTGAAGATTCCCCTGGATTTGGTGTATTGACTTTGATTCTTGGTACCTCCATCGCAATGATATATTCAAGGAAATCGAAGAAGAATACTTAGAAGAAAGCATGATTGATAATAAATAAATCCTATTATCAGTCCACTTCGAAAAATATATCTGTGCTAGATCAATACAATATCTGTTTGTGTACCTTAAATCAGATTCAAAATTGATCAAAACATGGTGATAATATTAGAGGACCCAGCGGAATGAACACCGGACCAGAGGAGGAGACTATTTGGCAGGGGAATATGAGTTGGAGAAAAATTATCTTTAGAGTAATAGGTTCTATTTTCCTTATTTTTTTAGGATTACCCCTTATTACGATCGAAGAAGATATAGCAGTGTGTTTTGGATCGATATTATTATTGATAGGAAGTATTATTCTGATCAGAGCTATTGTGAGAAAGCTTCGAACAGAGTATGTTATCACTAATAAAAGGCTTTATTCAAAATATGGTGTTGTCTCAAGAAATGTACGACAAGCTGATATTACAAAATTAACCGATACTTCATTCACCCAAACATTTTTTGATAGAATCTTAGGCATAGGATCGGTCTATGTAAATACAGCAGGGTCGAACGCGCCAGAGATCGTTTTTATCGGTTTGAAAGATCCAAAATATGTCATAGGGATTGTAGAGAATGTTAAGAATAGAAATAAAAATTTAGCGAATATCAAACAAAGAGTGGAGAGGATCGAAGATAGATATTTGACAGGAGAGATAACAAAAGTACAGTACGAAAGTGCTTTGAAAAGATTGCATGGAACATCTGATGTGAGTAATAGGTATGAGAGAGATATGTCTCAACAAGATGTTCATCGACCTACAAATAAGCCTTCTCCACCTCCCACACAACCTGAAAATTATCATCAACAAGATACAACGGATGATTTAAGAGAGTTGGATAAAAGACCAACAGAGAGAAAAAGAAAGTGTCCCAATTGTGAGAAGGAACTAGATTCTGATTGGTTATCTTGTCCCTACTGTGGTAAAAAATTGGCTAAAAGGTGTCCTGAATGCGATGAAGTCATGCCCATTCCAGTACATAAATGTTCTAGTTGTGGCTATGAAGAAACGATCGTATGTGAGAATTGTGGTAGAGAGATCAGTAAAGAGCTGATCGACAATGAAGGGATAAAATATTGTCCTGAATGTAGTAGCAAGATTTCGGATATATATTGATGATCTTATTGGTTGGGCGAGTGTGGTAACTGTGGTAGACATATTCCCGAGGGTGCTTCTTCCTGTAAATATTGTGGTGTTCGATTTGATTTGGAAAAGGTGAAGTGTAAAAGTTGTGGGGCTGTTATATCTGATGATTTAAAAGAATGTTCGAACTGCGGGATGAAGTTCGAGTGAGGGATCGTTGGGTTGTTTGTTTACTCGGAAAGGGTTGCTGCGGGTTGCCTTGTGTTCACTTCTTTTGATGTGGAGGGGGGTCTGCCAACCTGCCCCGCCCTTGCGTTCCCTGCGCTGGCTCGAACTCTCCCTTCTCGCCTGCTCGGGAACTTTAGACGTCCTATCCATCAGATAAAATAGCTAGTTTACCAGTCAACGATAACTCAATTTCCATCTGTATAATGTGCCCTCGTAGATGTCGTATTTACGGGGGATTTTATGTACATAAGAGCGCATGTTGTGGTGATTGTTTGGATGCGGTTGAAGAGATGGGTATGGATTGTCCCGAGTGTGACAGTGGGATGGATGTTGATGTTTTGATCCACATTAGCAAGTCCGGACCGAAGGGAGTGAAGTGCTTCGTGTGTGGTGAGTGCGGGGAGAGGTTCCCGATCGCTGGGAGGGTTGAAGGGTGAGTTATAGCTACAAAACTTTTCCATTTTAGAAATATAGGGAAATTAAGCACTGATTTTAGGGTAAATATTTTTAAAAGGAATTAATATACCTGCTTATGGCAGAGAGCGATGGGCGTGTATCTGAGATAAGTGATGTACTCAAAGGTTTCCTACATAAATTACGTAATCATATTGATGTTCACAAATTCGAAAAAATACTCAAGGGAGATGACACTCTATCAAGCTCAGATATTGGTCAGAAACCTGAAGCTTTTACAGAAGATAATTTGATATATCCTCTACTTGAAGTTGTTGGTTTAGACAAAAAAAGACAGCCTTATGGAAAAGCTCGAATTTGGCCTGATTTTGAAATAACCAATTTAGATACATACACTATTGGTGAAAATAAATCATTAAATAAATATCAAGAGGCAGAAAAAGAGATAAAAGAATATTTGGATAGAAAGTCAATCGATGCCGAATACGGAATCGCTACAGATGGTATATGTTGGACTGTTTTCAAGATAGAAACTGGAGGAGACACATTAGAATACCCAATAGCTGGAGATATTGATCTTAGAGATGCTTTGATCCAGATAGCAAAAGAGGAAGGACTTTTTAATCCGGTTCATGAGATTGATGTTGAAGAAAAATTGAAAAATTTTTTAGAGTTATTCAGTAGAGACATATTCAATGAGATTCT